>DATMPD010000126.1:0-20335 GCA_035567955.1 Edaphobacter sp. | reverse complement strand
TGCTCACGGCACTTTGTGAGCAACGCAGTCGAAGGACCCCGAAGAATTCATCCATCCCCAAACCATCCATACTTTTCAACCTGGACTCTTCCGTTTCGAACTCCCTCAAACAGTGCAAAACCTCATCATTTCGACCGAAGCTGCTCACACATCTGTGAGCAGCGCACCGGAGAAATCCGCCTGTCTACCCAAACGCCGTAGCCTTCTACTCCCGATTCCCTGCCTTCCCAGCCGTTATCCCATTCAACAGCACATCCATCACCTGCGAAGCCGTAGCCTTCGCATCATAAACGCGCCCGGTAAACACAGCAGAACTCAGCAACTCATCAATCGCCCCAAACATGCAGTGCGCCACCACCCCATCCGACACATCCCGCCGAAAGATCCCCTCCTGCTGCCCCCGCCGCACCACCTCGCGCACCACCTGGATGTACTTCACCAGATGATGGTGCGAAAACTCAGCAATAAACCTCGCACTCTGCCGCACCTCCGTCTGCATCAGGATCGCCATATTCCGGTTCACCGCATGGCTCTCCAGATGCACCTGGGCGATATACTCCAGCTGCTCCCGCGGCCCCTTCAGCGTCTTGAACTCTTCCTCCACTTGGGCGTGAAACTTATTGAACGTCTCATCGATCGCCGTGCGCAGCACGTCGTCCTTGCTCTTGAAATAAAGATAAATAGTCCCGTCCGCCACCCCGGCCCTTTTGGCGATCGCGCTCACCGGCGAGCTGAAATACCCCCGCTCCGCAATCACCTCCACCGCCGCATCCAGAATGCGCTGATACTTCTCGCTTCCCGGCCCCGTCGCCGGCGCCGCCGCCATCACCGAATCAGGCCCCGTCGTCTTGACTCTTCGCTTCAGCTCAGGCCTCACACCGAAAATCTCCGGTGCCGCAACTCTAATGAATTGCTTCGTCTTTGCCAAGAATGAACTCCGATTCACTCCCATACGTATCTTTATGCAGCACCAAACCTGCCTCAACGCACAATCTTCACGAAAACCGCGCCGACACACCTAACCGCAGACCATCGCGCCTGTCCAAGCACCAACGCCACAGGAGAAAACGCGCATGACCCGTACCCAGCTAGCCCTCTGCCTGCTCGCCCTCACTCCCCTCGCCGCCGCCGCACAAACCCCCTCCGCCGCCGGCAACTGGCTCGTCTCCACCAACTACTTTGGCACCCCACTCTACGTCCGCCTCAACCTCCAGCAGACCGGAGACAAACTCACCGGCACCTACCGCGGATTCAAGCTCGAGGGCACCCTCCACGGCGACACCTTTCACCTCTCCGCCACCGACGAGCAGGGCAACACCGACGAACTCAACGGCACCATCGCCAACGGCACCCTCCAGGCCACCGACACCGAGACCGACGCCGACAACAAAGCCAACCCTGTCACCCTGAAAATCACGGCAACCCTCGCCCCCGCCCTCGCCCACCCCACACCCCAGCGCCACGAGTTCACCCCAACTGTCTTCTACCGCCAGTTCTCCCCGTTCAACAAACCGGTCCTCACCATCAATCCCGGAGACACCATCCACACCACCACCGTCGACGCCGGCGGCAACGACCTCAACGGCGTCAAGCGCTCACTCGGCGGAAACCCGGAGACCGGGCCCTTCTACATCACCGGCGCCATGCCCGGCGACGTTCTCGTCGTCCACATCAACAAGCTCACCCTCAATCGCGACTGGGCCGGAAGCGACGACGGCCTCGACGAGCGCGCCATGGACAGCAGCCTCGCCGTCAAAATGAAGGACAACAACAAGGGCATCCGCTGGAATCTCGACCGCACCGCCGGCACCGCCACCCCTGACAAGCCCGCCGAGCACCTCAAGCACTACACCATTCCACTCAAGCCCATGCTCGGCTGCATCGCCGTCGCTCCCGGCACCGCCCAGGCTCCTCCCGGCACCGGAGACTCCGGCGGCTATGGCGGCAATATGGACTTCAACCAGGTCACCGAAGGCGCCACCGTCTACCTCCGCGTCTCCAACCCCGGCGCGCTACTCTACTTCGGCGACGGCCACGCCGCACAAGGCGACGGCGAACTCAACGGCAACGCCCTCGAAACCTCCATGGAGGTCGACCTCGCCGTCGACGTCATCCCCAGCAAGCGCATCAACGGCCCCCGCATCGAAAACCCGACCGACATCATCGCCATGGGCCTCGCCGGCAGCATCGACGACGCCTTCAAAGCCGCCACCAGCGACATGGCCACCTGGCTAGCCGAAGACTACAAACTCACCCCATCCGAGATAGCCCAGGTCCTCGGCACCGCCGCCGAATACCACGTCAGTGAAGTAGCCGACCGCAACGCGGGCGTCGTCCTCAAGATCAGTAAAGTCCGCCTCGCCACCCTAACCAAATAACAACCGCCCAGCCCTCGGCGGGCTGAAGGCCCGCGCTAAATGCGGGATCTGCAACTCCCAACTCCATGAATCTAAATCATCTTCCATCGAAGATATTTTTCTTTCTCCATTTTCTGCCCAAAAATCGCATGTCAAGTCCCAATACCACCTAACTCCTTCAAACAAAAGGAAATCTAGTTGGCATTTTAGTTCCATCCAAACAGCTATACTGAATATATAGATCGAAAAACAAGCAAGCCCTGGAGGGATATAAACCACTCTCCGGGGCTAACTCGTTTAGTTGGAATAATTTGGACGTAAACCATTTATTATGAATATTTTACAGACGAACAGAACCCGTAAGCCACTGATTCCAGCATATTTACAGCCGGGCAATAGGGGGGAGGGGGTACCCTACGCCTGCGGCTTCGGCGTCAGCCGCACAAACGCCTCAGCGCACTTCGGCCAGTCTGCCAGCATCGCCCCAGCCAATCCGCTCCCCGACTCCACGCGATGCATCTCAATCAACCGGCGCAGAATCTCCTGCGCCTCGGCATCAACCGAGCCAAACGCTTCAGGAGCAAGAAATTCAGGGTGGTACCTCAAGCCCGACACGAACGTTTTGTCCGCGTCATACACCCACGCCAACCCGCCCGTCATCCCAGCGCCAAAATTAATCCCAACCCGTCCCAACACCACGACAACGCCCCCGGTCATGTATTCGCAACCATGGTCGCCAACACCCTCAACAACCGCAATCGCACCGGAGTTCCGCACCGCAAACCGCTCCCCCGCCCGCCCCGCTGCAAACAATTTGCCGGCAGTAGCCCCATACAGCGCCACATTGCCCAGAATCACATGCTGCCCGCTCTCCTTCGCCGCCAGTCCACGAGCACGGATCACCAACTCGCCCCCGGACAAGCCCTTACCCACAAAATCGTTCGCCTGCCCGTCGAGCACCAGCCTCATCCCCTCAACCGTAAACGCTCCGAAGGACTGGCCCGCAACTCCATCCAAGTTGAAGGTCACATCTGCCGGAAGATCACCCTGCGCTCGCCGCAAGGCCAACTCCCCCGCCAGCCGCGCCCCAACCGCACGGTCACGATTCGCAATCTTCGACTCGACGACAAACGGCAAACCAGCCTCAACCGCCGCCATCGCCGGCGCCACCCACGCCTCATCAAGCGGTGGAGCAACAACCGGCTGATTGTTCCGAACTCCCATCCAACGCCCTGGCACCTCCGAAACCTTCGCCAGCATCGGCTGAAGATCCAGATTGCCGTCAAACTTGACCTGCTCCAGCAGATCCGACCGCCCCACCGCCGCCCCGATCGAAGGCAGACCATACCGCGCCAGCAGATGACGCAGATCTCCCGCGAGCTGTTCAAAGAACCGCACCACATGCTCCGGCTTCCCGCGGAACTTCGCCCGCAACTCCGGCTTCTGCGTCGCAATCCCCGTCGGACAAGTATTCAGATGACACTGCCGCGCCATATCGCAACCCAGCGTCACCAGCACCGCCGTACCAAACGCATACTCATCCGCACCCAACAACGCCGCAATCAGGACGTCATGCGCCGTCGCCAGTCCGCCATCGGTCCGCAACCGCACCCGCCCACGCATGCCGCTCTGCATCAGCACCTGTTGCGCCTCAGCCAGCCCCAGCTCCCACGGATTCCCCGCATACTTGATGCTCGACAGCGCCGCCGCACCCGTTCCACCAGTATTTCCCGCAATCACAATGTAGTCCGCATACGCCTTCGCCACACCAGCCGCAACCGTCCCCACACCGCAACCCGACACCAGCTTCACACCAACCGCAGCCTTGGGATTCACACGCTTCAGGTCGTAGATCAACTGCGCCAGATCCTCAATGGAGTAGATGTCATGATGCGGCGGCGGCGAGATCAACGAGACGCCCGGCTGCGCATGACGAAGCCGTGCAATCAACCCACTCACCTTGTGTCCAGGCAGCTGCCCGCCTTCCCCAGGCTTCGCCCCCTGGGCCACCTTAATCTCAATCTCCTCGGCATGCACCAGATACTCCGCCGTCACCCCGAACCGCCCCGAAGCAACCTGCTTGATCTTGTTATTCAGCGAAACATGAACCGCCGGCGCCTGAACCATCACCGGCTCCGCCAGCGCAGTACCACCTCCAGAGCGAGCGAGACGACTCATCCCTTCGCCAGAGTCCACTTGCTCCGCGCCAACAGGCTGCACCCGATACATTGCCGAATCTTCCCCACCCTCGCCGGTGTTCGACCGCCCACCGAGCATATTCATCGCAGCCGTAATCGTCTGATGAGCCTCCGGACTCAAAGACCCCAGAGACATAGCGCTGGCCACAAACCGCTTGCACAGATTTGCGGAGGTCTCGACCTCGCTCAATCCGAGTTCAGGCCCAGCCGGACGAATCTCCAGCAGATCACGCAGCGTTGCAGGATCACGCGCAATAACGTCCCGCGTATACATCGCAAATGCACCGGCGACGTCCGTGGGTTGTGGCACATTCCTGGCGCTGCCCACAACGGTTTGCAAAGCCTTCACCGTAGGCGGCTGCCAAGCATGCGGCTCCGATACATCCGCTTTACGGAATCGCACCCAGCCATAGTCCGGCAGCTCGGCCGACGCCGAAGCGTTCGTATCACTCGGAGCCCACGTCAGCCGAAGATGACGCTCTAGCTCCGCAAACCCAATCCCCGAGAGCGGCGCAGGCGTATCGACAAAGCATCGTGCCACCACACTGGAATGCAAGCCAAGGATGTCGAACAGGTGCGCCCCGCGATAGCTGTCAACGACAGAGATTCCCATCTTCGACATCACCTTGGCAAGACCAGCGTCGAGCGACTTCAACATCTTGCGTTCAGCTTCCATCGCGTCCGTGCCGGCAGGCGCAAGACTCTTTCCAGTCTCCAACGCAAGCCACGGGCACACGGCGCCCGCGCCATATCCGATCAGAACCGCCGCATGATGAATGTCCCGGCAGTCCCCCGCCTCCACGGCAAGCCCCGCCAGGGTACGCAGACCGGCATCCACCAGCGCCTGGTGCACCGCTCCAGTAGCCATCGCCATAGGAATTGGAAGCATCTCCACGCTCGCAGCCCGATCCGAGAGCAGCAGGATCCGCGCTCCATTGCGCACCAGCTTGATGGCCTGCATACAAAGCTGGTCCAACGCCTGCGTCAGCGATTTATCTACCCCGAACAGAGCCGAAAGTTCGGCCAGATTCAACTCCCCTTTGTGCGGATACTCGCCTCGTCGCAAGGCCTCAACCTGTCCCAGCGACAAGAATGGCGAAGGTAGCGAGACACCAGGCAGCGGCGCATTCTTATCCAGCAGATGCGGCCACGGTCCAAGCCGCGTATGCAACGACACCACGCAAGACTCACGCAGCGAGTCGATCGGCGGATTGGTCACCTGAGCAAACCGTTGCCGGAAGTAGGCATAGACCGGCCGTGGCGAACGGGCAAGAAAGGCCAACGGCGTGTCGTCACCCATCGACCACACTGCATCCTTGCCCTCAGTGGCCATCGGTTGCAGGATCATCTTCACATCTTCCCGGGTGTAGCCAAAGCCTCTTTGCACAACGGCGAGCGCAGCAGGATCGACCTCAGAAGTTGTCGCGGGGACGAGAGGGGTGTCTTCAACGAGCGTGGCATAGGTTGTTCCTGCATCGAACAGCTCCAACAACGCCTCATCCTCGTAGACCTTGTGGTTGAGAAGATCGACGACAAGCATCTGCCCTGGCCCAAGCCTCCCGCTATGGATGACCTCTTCTGGGTCAAGATCAACCAGACCCGCTTCCGACCCGGCGACAACCAGGCCTGACCGCGTCATCGCAAAACGGCACGGGCGAAGCCCGTTGCGATCCAGTACAGCGCCAACGACCTGCCCGTCGCTGAACGCAATAGCCGCCGGCCCATCCCAGGGTTCGGCGCAATCCGTGTGATATCGCAGAAACGAGGAGGCATGGTGTCCATCCGTTGCAGGTGGAAGCAGCATGCGGATCGACTCTGCCAATGTCCTTCCATTCTGCGACAGCAACTCAACGGCCTCATCCAGACTCGTAGAGTCGGTCCCGCCCTGAGTCAGGACGGGCTTGCACTCCACCGGCAGCGTAGAGTCCCGAGCTGCCATACGGCCACGATTTCCCCACACTGTGTTGATCTCACCGTTGTGCCCGAGCTTTCTTCCCGGCTGTACGCGATGCCAGGTGGGCGACGTGTTGGTCGCATATCGCTGGTGGAAGATCGCGAACGGCGTCACGTAATCGTCCGATGCCAGATCCGGAAAGAAGTTAGGCAGAAACTCACCCGTACACATCGCCTTATAGACAATCGTCTGCGATGACAAGGAACAGATATACCCAGTCACGTCGCCCTGAGCGTGCGCCCGTTCAAACTGCTTTCGCGCAAGATACAGCCGCCGCTCCATCGTCTCCGGTTCGCCTTCGCCCGAATCAACAATCAGCACCTGTCGAATCCTCGGCATCGTGCCAAAAGCCATCTCTCCCAACCACTCCGCGCAAATCGGAACATCGCGCCAGCACAACACCTCAAAATCATGAGAGACCAGGCAGCGCTCGATGAGCCCCTCCGCCCGGGTCTCCTCAACCGGGAGCAACAACATACCGACGCCAAGCAGTTGCTTTTCCTTGATTGCGAAATTGATAGTCTTCGCCAATAGAGCACGCGGGATTGCGGTCATGACTCCAACACCGTCACTGCTCTTCCCGTCCGCAGCCGTGGCGCCACGATGGGCCAGGCGACCTAGCGCCGTCAGGGCCTGCTGCAGAATCATATGAGAGGGCGCCCCGTCTACGGAGGCGACAAACCCCACCCCACAGGAATCATGATCAAAGCGCTCATCAATCAGAGACGGCAAGACTCCCGAGGACGTAGAAACACTCCTGGAGATTCGCGTCAGAGTAGAGGCAAGAGACTGTTCCATGCTTCACTATACGTCGTGCAGCGCTTAAATTCTCTGCGACGAGACCTTCCTTTGGGAGAGTTTGTTGGCATTTATCAAGTATCGAATTGTTGATTGTATAAATATACATAAATAATGTATATTTATACATAGCAAAGTTTTATCTTTTAGTTTCAACCTGCATTGACGACGTAAGAACTGCAGAACAGGTAAAACAACCCAATGAAACAACAACGTCACGCCGTGATTCAGGAACTGCTTGTAAAAACCGCAGTCACCAGTCAGGATGAACTGCGTCGAAAGCTTGCAGGGCGCGGGTTTCATGTAACTCAGGCGACGTTATCCCGCGACATTCATGAGTTGCGGTTGAACAAAGGACCTGAAGGGTACTCGCTTCCCGCAGGATCGGATGGCGACGAAGACGCGTTGCCCGGAATACGCGAAGTTCTAGAGAGCTTCGGTCTTGAAGTGCGACAAGCGATGAATCTGCTGGTTCTTGTGACAACGACTGGAAGCGCTCAACCGATCGCAGCCGGAATCGACTACGAAGACTGGCCCGAGGTTGTAGGCACAATCGCTGGAGATGACACCGTCCTTATTATCTGCCCCGATGAGAAACAGGCAAATCTGTTGAAAACCCGAATCGAAGGATATCTTGGCTGACTCAATAATAACTAACACGATGGAACGAGCCGATTCACGGATCAGCAACGCCCCGGCGAGAGCACCCCGCACCGCCATAGCGGGCGTCAGCGGTTACGCCGGTGGCGAACTCGCACGCCTGTTGCTGCGCCATCCGAGACTGAGCGCGGCTTCGCCTACTTTCTTCGGCCGTGCCGGCGAGGCAGAGGTAGGCCCGTCCACATATCTCGAGGACCTTCACCCGCAACTGGCAACGCCAGGAAATCATCACGCCAACGAAGTCTTGCCGTTCAGTTGGAAGCGGATCGTTGATTCCGGCATCGAAGTCTTGTTTTTGGCCACACCGCATGAACAATCTCGCGAGTGGGCTCCACAGGCAATCAAGCACGGTATCAAAGTTGTCGATCTAAGCGGCGCCTGGCGGTTGAGAGACCATGTCAATCGCGCCGTGTACCGTCTAACTGACGCAAATCCTGAACATGCCGCTGAACTACAGGCAGAAGCAACCTATGGATGTCCGGAGTTGCATCGTGACGAAATCCGCCATGCCCGCCTTGTTGCTAACCCTGGATGCTATTCCACTTCAATTATCCTCGCACTTGCGCCTCTACTTCAGGCTGGTCTCGTCGATGTTGAACACGGTATCGTCTGCGACGCGAAGTCCGGAGTAAGCGGAGCTGGAAAGGCCGCGACGGCAAAGACCCATTTCATGTATGCCGCTGATAACCTCTCCGCATATGCCGTCTTCGGTCATCGTCACACCGGCGAACTACTCGAACAACTCCATCTCGCAGCAGATCAAATTCAGTTCACCCCACATCTATTGCCGATACCGCGTGGAATTTTATCTACCATCTATCTCCGCCTCAAGCAGACTGCAAATGCTGCAGAGATCAGCACCGTGCTGGAGGATTTTTACCGGCACAGCCCCATGGTCCGGCTGCACGTCTCGCCGCAGCTGCCGGAGATTCAACATGTCGTCCGCACCAACTTCTGCGATCTCGGTTTTGCGCTAGCTCCTGACGGCAAACGCATGGTGATGGTCTCCTGTCTCGATAATCTTTTGAAGGGCGCAGCAGGTCAGGCAGTGCAAAACATGAATCTAATGTGTGATTGGAAAGAAGAGGAGGGATTGCTGTGAGATTTGTCGTCAAACTAGGCGGTGCCGCCCTTGAAGACAAGAAGATCCTTCACGCCTCCGGCAAAGCCATCGCCGACCTCGTCGCCGACGGAAATCAGGTAGCCGTCGTCCACGGCGGCGGTGTGCAGTTAACCCGGACCCTCGCTCAAATGGGCAAGAAGAGTGAGTTCGTCTCCGGTCTCCGTATCACCGATGCCGAAACGCGCGACGCCGCTCTGATGGTCCTTGCAGGACGAGTGAACAAATCTCTGGTCGCCGCGATCGGCTCTCACGGCCAGTCCGCCGTCGGCCTCTCCGGCGGGGACGGTCACGTCTTCCGTGCTCGTAAGAAAAAGACCAACCCCGATCTCGGCTTCGTCGGCGAGATCGCAGCAACAGATCCACGCTGGCTCGAGGCGATCTGGACCATGGGCGCCGTTCCCGTCATCTCTTCTATCGCCCTCGGTTTCGACGGCGAGTACTACAACATCAACGCCGATGAGATGGCCGCCGCCTGCGCCATCGGCACCAAAGCTGATACCCTCGTCTTCCTCACCGACGTCCCCGGCGTCAAAGGCGCCGATGGCAACGTGATGCGCTGGCTCACCCTTGCCCAGATACCAGCGATGGAAAAAGCGCAGGTCGTCTCCGGCGGCATGTTGCCAAAACTAAACGCCTGCCGCGAGGCCCTCACCCACGGGGTCAAGCGCGTACGTATTCTTCCCGCCGAGGCGGCCTGGCTCTTGCCTGACCTCGTCTCAACCCGGGTCAACGATGGAACGGAGGTCATGGTCGCATGAAATTAGCATCGGTCCAGGCAGCAGAGAGCAAGTTGCTTCTCCAAACGTATGAGCGAAATCCCATCCTGTTTGTCACGGGACAAGGAGTTCATCTCCGCGACGAAAGCGGCCAGGATTACCTCGATCTCCTCAGCGGCATCGGCGTCTCCGCGCTCGGCTATGGACACCCTGCCGTTGAAGAGGCGATTGTCCGCCAAAGCAAGCGCCTCATCCATACCTCCAATCTCTTCTTCCATGAGGGCACGGCCGAACTTGCCCTCCGCCTGACGGAGATCAGCGGTCTCGACCGCGTATTTCTATGTAACAGCGGTACAGAAGCCTGGGAGGCCGCTCTCAAGCTCTCCCGCGCAAACGCTGGTCGTCTCCGAGCCGCAGGCCGCAACATCGGCACGAAGTTCCTCGCTCTCGTACACAGCTTCCACGGCCGTTCCATGGGAGCAGTCGCAACCACGCACAAAGAAAAATATCGCATACCTTTCGAACCAGTCATGCCCGGGGTAGAATTCGTCCGCTTCAACGACGTCGACGACCTCCGCGCAAAATTCTCAGAAGACATCTGTGCGATCTGCATCGAGCCGGTACAGGGGGAGGGCGGCATTCACCCCATCTCGCTAGAGTTCTTCGCCGCCGCGCGCGATCTCTGCGACTCGACCGGAGCGCTCCTGCTGGCAGACGAAATCCAATCCGGCATGGGACGCACCGGCAAGTGGTTCGCCTACCAGCACTATGGCATCCTTCCTGACGTAACCACCATCGCCAAGCCAATCGCAAACGGCATCCCCATGGGCGCGATGCTCTGTACCAACAGGGCGGCCGAAGCGATCACCCCCGGCATGCACGGCACTACCTTCGGCGGCAACCCTCTGGCATGTGCGGTGGCAATCGCCGTCATCGATACCATCAAACGAGATGCCCTCCTGAAGCACATCCACGACGTTGGTGAATTTTTCCACGAAGAGCTTTCAAAACTAGCGGCGCGCCACGACTGCATCGTCGACGTCCGAGGCATCGGCCTAATGCTGGGCGTCGAACTCAACTCAGCAGATCTGGCGAAACACGTCACTGCGCAGCTCATGGACCGCCACATCATAGCCAACCGCACCAGCGAGACGGTCCTTCGCTTTCTTCCGCCGTTCATTCTCGAACGCAAACACGTTGAGACCGCCATCAAAATACTCGACGAGATCGTTAGTGCAACATACGCCGGCGCAGCGCCGGCAGGAGAGCAATCCCATGGGTAGCAAAACTGTAATGATGAACACCAAGACGGAGATCCCCGGCGACGACAACACGTCAGGCAAGCCAACGGCAACTCTCGGCATCCAATCCGACACCGCCTTCAGCGAAGCCTCGAAGCGCCTTACGGGACGCGACCTCTGCTCGATCGCCGACCTGACCGTGCAGGAGATGGCCGCCATCATGGAGCTCGCCCACGCGGTAAAGAATCATCCCGAAGACTTCCGCCACGCGCTCGACGCTAGGCAGATGGTCATGTTCTTCGAGAAGGCCTCCCTCCGCACACGCCTCACCTTCGAGGCGGCCATCAATACACTCGGCGGCAACGCCACCTTCGTCGACCAGACCCAATCCCCACTCGGCGAGCGCGAGTCCCTCGCCGACATGGCCCACAACGTCGAACGGTGGATGAGCATCATCGTCCTGCGCACCTACGCGCACGAAACCATCACCGAGATGGCCGCCAGCTCCAAAGTCCCCGTCATCAACGCCCTCTCCGACCTTGAGCACCCCTGCCAGGCCATCGCCGACTTCTTCACTCTCGAAGAGCGCTTCGGCTCCGCAGCGGGCCTCCACTTTGCCTACATCGGCGACGGCAACAACGTCTGCCATTCGCTCATGCTCACAGCCGCCCAGCTCGGCGCTCACTGCAGCGTAGCGTCGCCCAGAGGCTTCGGCCCCAAACTCGAGATCATCCACAAGGCCATCGAGATCGCCGAAACCACCGGCGGAAGTATCACGCTCCTCCACGACCCCATCAAAGCCGCCACCGGGGCCGACGCCATCTACACCGACGTTTGCACCAGCATGGGCTTCGAGCACGAAGCCACCAAGCGCGCCCCCATCTTCAAGCCCTACCAGGTGAATGAAGCGCTGATGGCGCATGCTCAGCCTGATGCGGTGTTCATGCACTGCCTTCCCGCGCATCGCAACGCCGAGGTCACCGACGCCGTCCTCGACGGCCCACAATCCGTCGTCTTCGATCAGGCCGAAAACCGCATGCACGCACAGAAGGCTCTGCTCCTCATGCTCCTCGGCGGAGCCAAACGCATCCACAACTCCCGCGGCCGCGGAACCCAAACCCGCAAGCGCGCCACCGCCTAGTCCTTCGGCGCGTCTGCTCAGCCCCGTCTGCCGAACTATTGAGGTCTGCATCCCTATGTCCGTAATCCTCGAATCCCTGCCCCTCGGCCAGAAGGTTGGCATTGCCTTTTCCGGAGGGCTGGACACCAGCGCCGCGCTTCACTGGATGAAGCAAAAAGGTGCGGTGCCGTACGCCTACACCGCCAACCTCGGCCAGCCCGACGAAACCGACTACGACGAGATTCCCCGCAAAGCCCTCGAGTACGGCGCGGAAAAAGCCCGCCTCATCGACTGCCGCGGCCCACTCGTCCGCGAAGGCATCGCCGCCCTCCAGTCCGGCGCCTTCCACATCACCACCGCCGGCGTCACCTACTTCAACACCACCCCCATCGGCCGCGCCGTCACCGGCACCATGCTCGTCACCGCCATGAAAGAAGACGACGTCAACATCTGGGGCGACGGCTCCACCTTCAAAGGCAACGACATCGAGCGCTTCTATCGCTACGGCCTCCTCGTCAACCCCGACCTCAAGGTCTACAAGCCCTGGCTCGACGACGCCTTCATCAACGAGCTAGGCGGCCGCGCCGAAATGTCCGCCTTCATGACCAAAGCCGGCTTCGGCTACAAGATGTCCGCCGAAAAAGCCTACTCCACCGACTCCAACATCCTTGGCGCAACCCACGAAGCCAAGGACCTCGAGCTCCTCACCACCAGCATGAAAATCGTAGCCCCCATCATGGGCGCCGCCTTCTGGCGAGACGACGTGGCCATCAAACCCGAAGAGATCACCATCCGCTTCGAAGAAGGCTTCCCCGTCGCCCTCAACGGCAAAGAGCTCTCCGACCCCGTAGCCCTCATGCTCGAAACCAACAGCATCGGTGGCCGCCACGGCCTCGGCATGAGCGACCAGATCGAAAACCGCATCATCGAAGCCAAGTCCCGCGGCATCTACGAGTCACCCGGCCTCGCCCTCCTTTTCATCGCCTACGAGCGCCTCATCACCGGCATCCACAACGAAGACACCATCGAGCAGTACCGCGAAAACGGCCGCAAACTCGGCCGCCTCCTCTATCAGGGCCGCTGGTTCGATCCCCAGGCCATCATGCTGCGCGAAGCTGCACAGCGCTGGGTCGCCAAGCCCGTCACCGGCGAGGTCACCCTCGAGTTGCGCCGCGGCAACGACTACTCCATCCTCAACACCGCCTCGCCCAACCTCACCTTCCACCCCGAACGCCTCACCATGGAAAAGGGCGAATCCACCTTCTCCCCCCGCGACCGCATCGGCCAACTCACCATGCGCAACCTAGACATCACCGACACCCGCGCCAAGCTGATCACCTACGCCCAGAGCGGTTTAATCACGCTAAGCAAAGGCTCTGAGATGCCGCAACTGAGCAGCGGAAGCGGCAAGGAATAACTACATCTCAGGTTGCCGTTTCCTGAAGCACGAACTCTTCACTTCGGTAACAAACTCTGTCATCTTGACCGAAGGCAACGAAGTGGAGAGACCCGTAGTATTTCCTGCATCACGGCCATATCTAGAAAGGAGAAGTAAGGATGATTGCAAAGCTAGCGAAAACATACATATTACTTCTCCTGATACTCGGCAGTCTTAGCCTTACGCTGACCATCTTTCTTCATATTCGTGCACTTTTAGGGATTGGGTTTCCAATCAACCACTTGTTCATTACTGACTTCGCAATTGCAATCCCGCTAGTCGGGCTTGCAAAGGAGCGAAACGTCTGGGCAAACGAGATCAAAGCTCTGCCGAAATGGGTGAAACCTCTGACGATCGGCCTGCTCTTCTACTCGATTGCGATTGCCCTCGTCATTATTTGGACGCAGAGCGGGCTTTCACCGGCTGAAAGCCCCGTGATAATTTCGGCATTCTTCTGCGCTTTTCTTTCCATGGGTGTTTGTATACCAATCGCCATCCTCACACCCGGATATATCGATTCCACTAACCTCAAGAAACGAGCTAGAACATCCATTATCTTCGTGACAGTTACCACGCTCTGCGTCGCCGCTGCTCAACTTACGAAAACACTTCACGCTAATTGAAAGAACGAATGTCCAACCAAACCAGCCCGAGCAAGATGTGGTCCGGCCGCTTCCGCGAGCCACTCAACAAGCAATTCGAATCCTGGCAGCGCTCATTCCCCTTCGACTGGCGTCTGCTCCCCCACGAGGTCGAGGCAAGCATCGCCCACGCCCGCGCCATCGAAGCCGTCGGAATCCTCACCAGCGAAGAACTCCTCCAGATGGAGCAAGGCCTCCGCGCCGTAGCCAAACTCGAAAATATAGCCGACAACGAACAAGCCGAAGACATCCACCACTACGTCGAACTCGAACTCACCAAACAAATCGGCGACCTCGCCCTCAAACTTCACACCGGCCGAAGCCGCAACGAGCAGATCGCCACCGACATGCGTCTCTTCGTCCGCGGCGCCATCGACACCACTCTCGCGGGCCTCACCGCATGGCGCAGTGCCCTTATCGAACTTGCCGAATCAGCAGGCGAAGCTGTCATGCCGAGCTACACCCACCTCCAGCGCGCCGAACCCGTCCTCGTAGCCCACTGGCTCCTCACCTACGTCAGCATGATCGAGCGCGACATCACCCGCCTCAGCGACGCGCGCAAGCGCATGAACCACTGCCCACTCGGCTCCGGCGCAGTCGCAGGCGCAACCCTCGCCCTGGACCGCACCATCGCCGCCCGCGCCCTCAACTTCGATGCCCCCACGCCCAACAGCATGGACGCAACCAGCGACCGCGACTTCGCCCTCGAGTTCACCCAGGCTCTTGCAACGCTCGGCATCCACATCTCCCGCTTCGCCGAAGAGCTCACGCTCTACTCGACCGCTGAGTTTGGCTTCCTCGACCTACCCGAGCGCTTCTCCACCGGCTCCTCCGCGATGCCGCAAAAGAAGAACCCAGATCTCACCGAGCTCATCCGCGGTAAGTCCGCCCGCCTCCTAGGCGCGTCCGTCACCCTCGCCACACTGATCAAAGGTCTCCCCCTCGCCTACAACAAAGACCTCCAGGAGGGTCAGGAGCCCGTCTTCGACGCCGCCGACACCATCGCCGGAATCCTCGGCGTCCTCCCGGCCTTCACTGCATCTCTCAAATTTCGCTTCGACAAGATGAAGACCGCCGCCGAAACTGGGTACCTCAATGCCATGGCTGCCGCTACCTATCTCTCCAACAAAGGCGTGCCGTTCCGCAAAGCCCACGAACACATCGGCAACGCGGTGCGCCTCGGCCTCGAAACAAACCGCGAACTCCAACATCTAACATTGGATGAGCTGCGCACCATCAGTCCCGAGTTCGGCGAAGACTTCTACGCTGCCATCACCCTCGAAGCCACACTCGACTGCCACGACGTCATCGGAGGCACCGCCCGCAGTCGCGTTAAGACCGCCCTCAAGGAGGCGAAATCGCGCCTGAGCCAATAGACCGGGTGACCCGCATTCGCGCTAGAGTGCGAACCGTTTTACTTAACAAGAATCTGGACCCAGCGCTCCCAGATTCTGCCACAATAAAGAAAGGAGCCCGCACCATTGCCCACCTCGCCCGTGTTGACAGCAAGTGAGTCCACCGCCTCCACCCGCCTGCGCGAAGGCGGAGCGGTCGTCCGCAAAGCGAAGCTCCCTGACGCGGTCAACATCTTCGATCTGGTCAATTCCCTTTCCGGCGACGGCACCCTCCTCCGCCGCAGCTACGCCGAGATCTGCGAGAACGTTCGAGATTTCACCGTTGCGGAATCCGAATCCGGAGTCTTCCTCGGCTGCGGAGCGCTCCATCTCTACGGCCCCCACCTCGCCGAAGTCCGCTCCATCGTCGTCAAGCCCGAAGCCAAGGGTCAGGGCGCCGGCGGCCGTCTCCTCCGCGCTCTCCTCGAAGAGGCCGAAGAGCAAAAGGTTACCGCCGTCTGCCTCTTCACCCGCATCCCCGACTTCTTCTTTCACTTCGGCTTCCGCGTCGTCGACCGCACCACCCTGCCCGACAAGATCTACAAAGACTGCCAGACCTGTCCTCGGCTCTACGCCTGCGACGAGGTCGCCATGGTCCGCGGCCCCCTGCCGAAGATCGCCGTCCTCGGCCCCAGCCGCATCGCCCAACCCGAGCTCGTGAAGCTGCAGACTGGCACAGTTCCGCCTCGAGGCTGACACCCTCCCTCTATCCCCCTTTTTGGTGCAAAGTCTTCCATCCAGATACTTTAGGTCAGGACTTATGTCTGCCCCGGCCCTCTTCCTTCAAGGAGAGGATCGATAAACCCGGGTGGTCCTGAGAGTGGCCTTGTCAAGTCACCATGCGTGGTGAAAGCCACCTCGCTCGGTCATATGAACTTCAGTCTTGAAGAGGCTGCTGAGGGTTTCCGGGATCAGAAGGCGGGATTTTGGGCCGTCGGCGACGATGCGGCCCTCGCTCATGAGCAGGATGCGGTCGATCTCCGGGATGATATCGGCGATGTGATGGGTAATAAGCAGAATCCCTGTGCCCTGCGCGGCGAGTCTCTGGAGGAGGGCGCGGAGATCGGCCTGCGCGGCGAGATCGAGGGCGTTTGAGGGTTCGTCGAGAAGCAGCATTCCAGCCGAAGCCACCAGCGCGCGGCCAATCATGATGCGTCGCTGTTGGCCGGCGGACATCTGCCCTACGGGCTTCTCCGCGAGCTCCATGGCATCGACCTGTTGCAGCACCTCCTCGGCGCGCTGCCGCATAGATCCAGTGACAGTCAGATTCGGCCAGAGCGTACTGCTCGAGAAGAACCCAGTAAGCACGGCATCGCGCCCGGTCGTCTGGAGAGTGGGTCTGCCCGGCAACTCAGGCGAAACAACTCCAAGCCTCTTCTTCAACTCGGTCAGGTCCCAGCGCTCGCGGCCGAAGATGCTGACCTTCGTCTCCGGCTGAACGATGGGGTAGCACTCACAGGTGATGGTCTTGATGAGGGTGGATTTGCCGCAGCCGTTGGGGCCGAGTATGGCGATGTGTTCTCCGGTGTTGACGGTGAGGTTGATGTCGTGGAGGACGACGTTGTCTCCGCGGGCGACGTTGACGTGGGTCAGATGCAGAAAAGGAGGCATTCGTCTCTAGGATATAGGACCAGACCGGGCTGGCTTCCGAGCCGGTACAAGGAAAAGAAAGTTTCAGGGAACTTTCCTTTGGCCGTTGACGTTCTATGCATAGATGAACTATGGATAGAGACATGACAAAGAAATCTGACCTGATGCCTGGAACGCTGGACATGATGATTCTGAAGACACTGACGCGTGGCCCGCAGCACGGCTATGGGATCGCCTCGTCGATCAAACGAGCGTCGGAGGACGTGCTGACGGTTGAGGAGGGCTCGCTTTATCCCGCGCTGCAGCGGTTGTTGCTGCAGAACTGGGTAAAAGCGGAGTGGAGATCGACGGAGACCAACCGGCGGGCGCGATATTACACGCTGACGGCGACTGGGCGGAAGCAGCTGGGGCTGGAACATTCGCGATTCGAAGAGATGATCGCGGCTATCGGCCGTGTGATGCAGGACGCATAGGAGGAGTGCCATGGACGCGATCGCTCGCTTCTTCATGAAGGCAGGAATGATGATTCGCAGAGAAAAGTTCACCAGCGAATTGGAAGAAGAGATGTCGTTTCACCGCGAGCAAAAGGAGAAAGAGCTTCGCGAAGCGGGAACTGCACCGGAGGCGGCTCATCATACGGCGGCACTGGAGTTCGGCAATCCTACTCGGCTGAAGGAGCAGAGCTATGAGGTAATGGGGTTTCGCTTCGAGATGGTGTGGCAGGATCTGCACTTCGCGCTTCGTCAACTACGGAGGAGCCTGGGATTCACCTCGACGGCAATCCTTATGCTGGCCCTGGGAATTGGCGCGAGCGTGGCGATCTTCGCGTTTGTCGATGCGGCGTTGATCAAGCCGCTGCCCTACAAGGATCCGACGCGGCTGGTGGATGTGACGGAGTCGGCGAAGGTGTTTCCTCGCGCGAATCTTTCGTACGAGGACTATCTCGACTGGAAGAAGAGAAATAAGGTCTTCAGCGTGATGGAGGTGTATACCGGGACGGGCTACTTGATGAATACGCCGTCGGGAGTGGAACCGGTGCCGGCGGCGCGGGTGAGCGCTGGATTCTTCCGGGTGCTGGGGGTAACGCCTGTGTTGGGGCGCGATTTCTACGATGGCGAGGACCAGCCGGGTGCCTCCGATACGGTGATCGTGACGTATGCGACGTGGCAGGCTCGGTTCGGAGGAAGGAAAGACGTTATCGGGCAGACAGTGAGGCTGGATGGCAGACCAAACACGATCGTTGGGGTGCTGCCGCCAAGTTTCCAGTTTGCGCCGCGAGGCAACGCAGAGTTCTGGGCTACGCTGCATAGGCTGAGCGGCTGCGAGAAGAGACGCGGTTGCCACAATCTCTACGGGGTGGGGCGGTTGAAGGATGGCGTCACGGTGCCGATGGCGCTGGCGGATATGACGTCGATTGCGAAACAGCTTGAGGCGCAGTATCCGGGAACGAATCGCGGCCAGGGCGCGAGCGTGAAGCCCCTGTCGGAACAGATTGTCGGGGACATTCGTTCGATTCTTCTGGTGCTGCTGGGCGGAGCGGGGCTGTTGCTGGTGATCGCGTGCGTGAATGTGTCGAGCCTGCTGCTGGTCCGGTCGGAGGCACGGAAGCGCGAGGTTGCGGTGCGGGGTGCGCTGGGGGCATCGCGCGCACGCCTGGTCCGCCAGTTCGCCACGGAGGCACTGGTGCTTGTGATCGCCGGCGGAGCGCTGGGTCTGCTGTGTGCTTATGGCGCGATGCAGGTGCTGATACGGCTGCTCTCAAAGGACATGCTGTCGTATATGCCGTATCTGGGAGGCATTGGTCTAAACGCGCATGTAGTGGCGTTTGCAGGAATGATCTCGCTGATGGCGGCGGTGCTGTTCGCGGCTGCTCCCGTGCTGCGACTGCCGCTGGACCAGGTGCGTGAGGGGCTGTCAGATGGCGGCAGGACTTCGGCGGGAACGTTCTGGCGGCGGTTTGGGGCGAACCTTGTGGTGCTGGAGCTGGCGGTTGCAGTGGTGCTACTGGTGGGTGCGGGGCTGCTGGGCAAGAGCTTCTACAAGTTGTTGCATGTGGAATTGGGCTTCCAACCCGATCATCTGGCGACGGTGCAGGTTGTGCTGCCGCAGACAACCTACGCAAAGGACCCGCAGGTGGTTTCTGTCAGCAAACAGATCCTGGAGCGTGTCTCGAGCCTGCCGGGGGTGAAGTCTGCAGCACTGACCACGATGCTGCCTGTGAGCGGCAACGGCAACACGAACTGGATCCGGTTTGTCGGCAAGCCCTACAACGGCGAGCACAACGAGGTGAATCAACGGGAGGTGAGCTCGGACTACTTCAAGACGTTGCAGGCGAAGCTGGTGGCTGGCCGATTCTTTACGGAAGACGACGACGCGTCGAAGCCACTGGTGGTTGTGATTAACAAGGCGTTGGCGAGACAGTACTTCCCGGGGGAGGATCCTGTCGGGAGGAAGATGGGCGACACGGAGCTGACGCCGAAGTCGCTCAGGGAGATCATCGGAGTGGTGGACGATGTGAAAGAGGGGTCACTGGACTCAGAGATAATGCCAGCCCAATATGATCCCATCAACCAGAACGCGGAGAGTTACATCTCTCTCGTCGTGCGCACGTCGCAGGATGAGAAGCTGATTCTTCCTGCGTTGGTTGGCGCGATTCATGAGATTGATCCCGGTATCGGAGCGATGAACGAGATCACGATGGTGCAACGGATTAACGAGTCGCAGACGGCGTATCTGCACCGGTCTTCGGCGTGGCTGGTGGGAGGATTTGCGGCGATGGCTTTGGTGCTGGGCGTTGTCGGACTGTATGGAGTGATTGCGTATTCGGTGAGCCAGCGGACGCGCGAGATCGGTGTGCGGATGGCGCTGGGGGCGCAGCAGAGTTCGGTGTACAGGATGATTCTGAAGGAGGCTGGATGGCTGACGGGCTTTGGAATCCTTGCGGGATTGATGTGTTCTATCGCTGTGGCGACCCTGATGCGGAAGCTTCTATTTGGGATCCATACGTGGGATGTGTCGACACTGGCTGCTGTCGCGTTGTTGCTCGGTGTGTCGACGTTGCTGGCTAGTTATTTCCCGGCGCGACGAGCGGCTTCGGTGAATCCT
>DATMPD010000125.1:0-7283 GCA_035567955.1 Edaphobacter sp. | reverse complement strand
GTCTGCTCCACAATCTCCGCTTCCTTGCACGCCTGCGCTGTCGTCTTCCCGTTCGCCACTGCTACTTCGATCTGACGCACCAGGTTCACCACCTGCTCTGCCTGATACCTCTTGCCTCGTGCCATATGCTCTCCTCGTTCCAGTGTGTCTCTTAGTCACTGGTACAAAGCAAGCCGGGCACTCCATCCAGAGCGACGCTTTAGAAATGAATTGGCATAGGGACGATCGTTCACATACGGTTCTAGCTGACCGCCTCTCGCCAGCCGGGCCGCGCCCCCTCACTACAGATCTAGCTTCATCGGTTCGAAGCCATACTGAGCAGTGCAGCATTTAGACAGGCAAAGACAACAAAGCGTCCGCTTCTGTTTGCGCAAAAGCAACGCGCACCACATTCCTCAACAATTGAGGAGGCAGAGACCTGAGAAAGAACT
This sequence comes from Edaphobacter sp., assembly GCA_035567955.1. GTDB lineage: Bacteria > Acidobacteriota > Terriglobia > Terriglobales > Acidobacteriaceae > Edaphobacter. Next base: position 6,852 of record DATMPD010000125.1, on the reverse strand, counting down.
GTCGCCGATTTTCAATTGCCTTCCGCCATCGTAGAAATTTTCCCATTGCCTCGCTAGACCGATCAATCTCCGAATCCAGGTTGGTAGTTAATAGGCGCGAAATCGCTTCCGCCTGCGACTCCAGATCCGCGAGTACAGATCGGCATTTCCAGCAGTTCTTAAGGTGGTTGAGGATCGCGCGTATTCTCGCCATGGACATTTCGCCATCAAAATATGCGAGCAGAATCTCGTCGTTAGGATGCTCGGGCGATCTCTTTGTTCGCATGTCTCTTTACCTTTTCTTTATTCGCCTGCAGTGCCGTCGCATCTTCAAGTTTTCGTAGTGCGCGTGCCAGGAGGGTGTTGACAGAGTTCATGCTAATGCCCAATTGCTCGGCGATCTCTCGGTATTTCAGTGCTTCGAGCCTCAGCAACAGCACCTCCTCTTTCCCGAGGCGAGAGCACCGAAAGAAAGCTGCGAAAATCCGCGAAACTCGATACTGGCGCCATCGCTTCCCCACCGGCTGACGTCGTAGACAAGCTGAGCAGAGAAATCTGTCCGCTTGCTTTCCGCGTCCGACATCAGTTGATTGAGGCCCTCGCGGCCAGCAATGTTCAAGCCACTTCGTCCGTGATCTAAGTATTCCTGAACAATTTCCATTTGTGCGAGGCAGCGTATTGAGGGACTTTGATTTTCAGGAGAATACTGCTGGTGCTCAGTCGACATGCGTACGTAGTGCGCTGCGCGCACGGGAAGAGGCGTGTTTGTGGACGTAGTAGACGTCTCCATTGGTTTGCCACCAACTCTTGCAGAATCGAAATTCCACCATGACGTTCGGCATCTGGTGAGACCTCAAATGCCTCCATATGAGTAGTGACGAAGCGATCTTATTTTCGCGACAAGACTGGCGAAACTTATCTGTCAATAATCACGCGATGTAGGTATCGGGGGGATTATGCCTCCCCGGCAACTATGGCAGAGACGGACCTTGGGGTTTGATTTCTATTCAAAAAGACCAGCCGCGCATCCAAGCCACTGTGGACTTCCATTGACTGAACTATTTGGCTGGGAGTTGAAGAGCTGGGGATACAAAACCAAGAAGGGGTATATAACCGGTTATGGCACTCTATCTCGCAATCTCCGCCTGTACACTGGGTGTACACCGGGAGCCGCTTTTTACGCTTTTTGCGCTTTTTGTGATCATTTAGAATCTGCAACTTACTGGAAATGAAGGACAGGGTCCTCTAATCAAATTATGGCACATGCCTTTATCTCGAAACAGATCGTCACACCACAAGGCACGCAACCCGGCGCGTTACTCGTGGAAGGCGAAAGGGTACGCGCCATCTGCCGTCCCTCGGAGATTCCCGCCGACGCGATCATGCACGACTGCGACAACGACAGCTTATTGCCAGGGTTGGTAGACACCCACGTTCACATCAACCAGCCTGGCCGCACCCAATGGGAGGGCTTCCGGACGGCCACACAAGCAGCCGCAGCCGGTGGCTACACAACGCTGGTCGACATGCCGTTGAATTGCCTGCCGGAGACCACCACCGTCGTAGCTTTAGAAGAAAAACGCGCCGCAGCCCAAGGAGAGTGTTTTGTTGACTGGGCTCCCTGGGGTGGAGCGGTCGCCGACAATCAGGGTCACATCCTTCCCCTCGCGCACGCCGGAGTCCTCGGCTTCAAGTGCTTCCTCATCTATCCCGGTTGCGACGGCTTCACCATGATCGACCAGCACCAGCTGGAAGCAGCACTTCCCTTCATCGCCGAGTCGGGCCTCCCCCTTCTCGTGCACGCAGAGTTAGCTGGCCCGATCGACGCAGCAACGGATGAGTTACGAAATGCGGATTGGCGAAGCTACTCCACCTATCTGGCATCGCGTCCGGATCAGGCAGAACTCGTAGCCATCCGCCTGATGATTCGCCTCTGCCGGCAATATCGCTTCCGACTGCATATCGTTCATCTCTCGACGTCGCTCGCTCTGGAAGATCTACGCGCCGCGCGCGCCGAAGGCCTGCCGATCACGGTCGAAACCTGCCCGCACTATCTCCACTTTGCCGCAGAAGAGATCGCCGATGGAGCGACTCTGTTAAAGTGTGCTCCGCCGATCCGCAGTAAGGAAAACCAGCGGCAACTATGGCATGGACTACGCGATGGAATTATCGACATGGTCGTTACCGATCACTCGCCTTGCCCTCCCGCGATGAAGCGTGAAGACACCGGCCGCTTCGACCTCGCATGGGGTGGAATTGCCAGCCTCTCTCTCGCTCTTCCAATCATCCACACGGAGTGTTGCCGTCGCGGTTTCACATTGGATGACCTCGTCTGCTGGATGTGCAGCGCACCGGCGGCTCTTGCCGGAATTAGCCATCGGGCAGGAGTACTGGAAGCCGGCCGCGACGCTAATTTCGTTATCTTCGACACCGACGCAGAATTTACCGTCACTGCCGACAAGCTGCACTACCGTCACGCCATCTCGCCCTACCTCAACGAGAAGCTGCATGGGGCAGTAAAAGCAACGTACCTTCGTGGAGAAGCAGTGTATCGTGAAGGCAGATTCCCTTCGAAACCCTTCGGGCGCGAGCTCACGCTATAGTAAGCAGACGATGAGGTACAAAGTTCTCGCGCGATGGAACTCGCTTGATCCCGCAACTGCCGCCCGTGAGGCGCTTCCCTGCTGCGGTTCCCAGGCGTGGGCCGCAGAGCTGGCGTCCCGCCGGCCCATCGAGAACGAAGCCTCCCTGATCGAAGCATCGACAAGCATCTGGCTCGCTCTACCCGAGGAGGCCTGGGAGGAGGCATTCAACAGCCATCCCCGAATCGGCGAGAGACACGCGCAGACTCACGCAGCCGAAGAATCACTGCGCTGGTCGGCGCAGGAGCAGCGCACCGCGATGACGGAGGACGAACCAGGCAGGCTCGCGCTCGAAGCAGCAAATCGCCGCTACGAGCAGAAGTTCGGACGAATCTTCATCGTGTGCGCAACCGGAAAAACGTCCGCCGAGATCCTCGCAATCCTCGAAGCACGGATGAAAAATGATGCAGCAACAGAGCTGCACGAGGCTGCCGAACAACAACATCAGATCACGCAGCTTCGTCTTCACAAATGGTTGGCTAAAGGATAGAAATGAGAATCTCTACGCACATATTGGACACTACTCGTGGGAAACCCGCAGCTAACGTTTTCGTAAGACTGGAGTACTACCACCTAGACACAGGTGAATGGATCGAGCTGAACTCTGCTTGGACCAACGAGGATGGAAGGATTCTCCAGCTTTTTCCGGAAGACAGAACTTATTTCTGGGCCAAAGATCTACGGCTGCATTTCGGAACAGCCTCCTACTATCAGGATCAGGGCATTTTGGGTTTTTATCCGTTTGTAGAGATCGCCTTTCTTACGACCGTGGGTGAAGACCACTACCATATTCCTCTGCTTCTGACTGCGAATGGCTACACCACCTACCGAGGAAGTTGAACCGATGATTGAACTCGCTGAAAATCGCTACGGAAAGTCCCGCGTTCGTCTGATGAAGGTGACCCGCCATAATCATGGCCACGACCTGCGCGAATGGACGGTTCAGGTGCTCCTGAAGGGTGACTTCGATAGTGCTCATCTCCACGGCGACAACAGCAAGATCCTCCCGACAGACACGATGAAGAACACCGTCTATTCCATCGCGCGGAGCTCTAAGGCGACAACGATGGAAGACTACGCGAAGGAGCTTGCCGACTTCCTGCTCGACCGCAATCCGCAGGTTAAATCGGCCTCGATTCGCGTCGAAAGCACACTATGGAAGCGTCTCACCGTCGAGGGCAAACCCTACCCCAGCGCCTTCATGCGCGGCAGCGGCGAGCTTCAGACAACCAGCGTAGAACGTGCGCTGGGCGGACCGTTTCAGATCCTCTCAGGCCTCGACAATCTCGTTTTGCTCAAAACGGCAGACTCCGGCTTCGAGGGCTACATCAAAGACTCGCTCACTACGCTGCCCGAAACAAAAGATCGCCTCTTCGGCACTGCGGTCAGCGCAGAGTGGCGCTACACGTCGACTGATTTGGAGTTCGATGTTGTTCGCAAAAACCTTCGCGAGACGATGCTCCGAACTTTTGCTGACCACGACAGCAAGTCCGTCCAGCAAACCCTCTACGCCATGGCCGAGAGTGCGCTCGAAGCAGTATTCGAAATCGATGAGATCGAGATCACCATGCCGAACAAACATTGTCTTCTCGTCGACCTCTCGCGATTCGGGCAGGACAATCCAAACGAAATCTTCGTCCCTACCGATGAGCCGCACGGGTATATCGAAGCGCGCGTTCGGCGCAAGTCCTGAAGCAAAATCGACAAGCAATCATGACTGCCACACCCACAGATCGCGCTGCCCGTATCATCACCCGCTGCCGGGAGATCGCCGCCTGCACAGAAGTTCCGGGTGAAATCACGCGCCTCTTTCTGACGCCTCCAATGCACGAGGTGCACGAGTTGTTGCGCGAGTGGATGGAGACCGCCGGCATGACGGTGCGCGTCGATGCGATCGGAAATCTGCGCGGATTCTGGCCAGGTCTCGTGCCAGGATCGCCACGTCTTCTCATCGGCTCGCACCTCGACACGGTCCCCAACGCCGGAGCTTTCGACGGCATTCTCGGAGTCGTTCTCGGAGTTGCCATCATTGAAGAACTGCGCGGCGCACTTCTACCCTTCGCCATCGAGGTCATCGGCTTCTCAGAGGAGGAGGGTGTGCGCTTCAGCAAGCCCTTCCTCGGCAGTCTCGCTGTCGTCGAAAAACTTGACGCAGGCACGCTGGAGCGTACGGACTGCAGCGGCATCAACGTCCTGCAGGCGATTGAAGCCTTCGGCCTCGACCCCGCGCAGCTCCCCACTGCGGCCCTGGCCAAAGATACTTTCGCCTATCTCGAGGTTCACATCGAGCAAGGCCCCGTGCTGGAGAGCGAAGACACTTCGCTTGGAGTCGTCGAGGCTCTGGTCGGACAGAGCCGCATGGAACTTATCTTCACTGGACAGGCCAACCACGCTGGCACCACCCCGATGCACCTGAGACACGACGCGATGGCAGCAGCAGCAGAGTGGATCGTTGCAGTTGAAGACTATGCGCGCTCGCAAAACCGTCTCGTCGCGACTGTCGGAAAAATGGAAGCCGCTCCCGGCGCTGGAAACGTCATCGCAGGAAAAGTAACCGCTTCCCTCGATGTTCGCCACGCTGAAGACAGTGCACGCGAAGCTGCCATTATCGCGATCCTCAAACTTGCGGAGACAGCCGCAAGCAGGCGCGGGGTGCACATCACATCCAGCAAGCAGCTGGAGCAGCCCGCAGTACCGCTCGATCCGCACTTGACCACGCTGCTGAATAACGCCGCCGCCCAGAAAGGCTTTGCAGCTCGCCGCATGACCAGCGGAGCCGGCCACGACGCGATGATTCTCGCCCCATCAATCCCTTCTGCCATGCTCTTCCTGCGCAGCCCCCGTGGCCTCAGCCATCATCCGGATGAAACCGTCTTGCCACAGGATGTAGAGGCAGCCCTCGCCACCGCGATGGAGTTCCTTGCACGGTTGCGCGATGATAGGACGAACCCCAAGGACGGCCATGCATAAGCTCGGACACACACGCAGCACCAATCAGCGCGACCACCTCCTGCATACGCCCGACACCTTCGTCCGTACCGTGTTGCCTGGCATGGAGCGCGCCACCGCCATCGTGCACATCTCCCCCGCAGCCGGCGCAGCCTTCACGCAATACACTGCGGAGCTCGAACCCGGCGGCAGCCTCGGCCTTACTTCGAACCAGCGTTTCCTGTACACGCTCGAAGGCGCAGCCGACCTCGCGACGGACACGACGTTCCACACGCTGACAGCGGGCGGCTATGCCTACATTCCTGAAGACACGACACACACTCTGACAGCACAGCAAACGACGCGGCTTGCCGTGATCGAGAAGCCATACGAACACCTCGCTTCCACGACAGTGCCAGAAGTACTCGTCGGCCACGAAGAGACGACGCTCTCCGTTTCCCTCAACGACGACCCCCACCTTCAGGTTCGCAGCCTCCTACCCGGCTCTACCTCCTTCGACTTCGCCGTCAATACCATGACCTATCAACCCGGCGCCGCACTCAGCATGGTCGAGGTCCACGTCATGGAGCACGGCCTGTTGATGCTCGAAGGCGGCGGTATCTATCGACTTGGTGACAACTGGTACCCTGTCACCGCAGGCGACTTCATCTGGATGGGACCATTCTGTCCACAATGGTTCGGCGCAATCGGCAAACGTCCAGCAAAATACCTCATCTACAAAGACTGGAACCGGCATCCCCTCGTCTAGAAGGCCTAAGGTTGACCACACAAATTCAAATCGACCAAGCCCGTCTCTTCAACGAACTCAACACTCTCGCCACGTTCACCGACGCCGAATCCTCAACCGAAGGCACCGCTGTAACCCGCATCGTCTTCTCCGCCGACGACCTCCGAGCCCGCGCATGGCTGAAAGATCTAGCCGCCGCCGAAGGCTTCGAACTCCGCGATGACGCCGTAGGCAACTTCTTCATTCGCTGGCCGGGTACCCAGCCCGATCTACCCGCAGTAGCCACCGGCTCCCATATCGACGCCATCCCACACGCCGGCATGTACGACGGTACCGTCGGCGTCCTGGGCGGCCTGGAGGCGATCCGCGCGCTCAAACGCAGCGGCATGCGCCCTCGCCGCTCCATCGAACTCGTCATGTTCACCTCGGAAGAACCCACCCGCTTCGGCATCGGCTGTCTCGGCAGCCGTCTGCTCTCCGGCACGCTCGACCCAGGTCGCGCCGACGCGCTCGAGGACAAGAACGAAGCCACCTTGAAGTCCGTCCGCACCGCAG
>DATMPD010000124.1:0-11757 GCA_035567955.1 Edaphobacter sp. | reverse complement strand
CAGCCGCTCTTCCCCTTCGGCTTCGGTTTGTCCTACACCACCTACGCCTACTCCGGCCTGACTGTCGACGACGCCAACCACACCGTCCACTTCACAGTTCGCAATACCGGCGCACACGAAGGAACCGAAATCGCCCAGGTCTACGTTGCTCTGCCATCAGCAGCGAAGGAGAACTACAAACGTCTCGCAGCGTGGCAGCGCGTGACGCTTGCTCCCGGCCAATCAAAAGAGGTAACTCTCACCCTGAACCAACTCTGTCTCTCTGTCTTCAACACCGACCAGAACGGCTGGCAGTTGCTTCCCGGCGAATACAACGTGATGGCAGGCCGATCCTCAAGCGAGACTCCACTCAAGGCAACGCTGCACATTCATCCGTAACCTCATCGGCTTTCGTCATCGTGGTCCCAGATCGCCGTGCGAGACGGAACTTTTTTCAGCACGCTCTCGTCATATTAAATTGCCATGCCTCCCCAACTCATCATCAACGCGGACGACTTCGGCCTCACTCCGGGGGTCAACCGTGCCATCGCCGAACTCCATCAGGCCAAAGCCCTCACCTCCGCCACCCTGATGGCTACCGGCGCCGCATTCGATGACGCAGTCGCCATCGCCCATGCCAATCCCGCTCTCGGCGTGGGCTGCCACATCCTCCTCACCGACGGCACTCCCGTCTCTCCCCCCAAAAGCATCCCCACACTCCTCGGCCCGGACGGCAAAAACTTTCGCCCCTCGCTCGTCGATTTCATCCAGGCGCTCCTGCGCGGCGCCATCCGCGAAGACGACATCGAACGCGAAGCCGTAGCCCAGGTGCAAAAGCTTCAGTGTGCCGGCATCTGCGTCACCCACATCGACACCCACAAGCACACCCACCTCTTCCCCGCCGTAACCCGTCCTCTTTTGAGCATCGCCGAGCGCTGCTCCGTCCGCGCCATTCGTCACCCGTTCGAGCAGGCCTGGAGCCTCGCTCTCGGCCACGGCAATCGCATTCGCCGTCTCCAGGTCAAACTCCTCGGCCGCCTCCAAACCAGTTTCGAACACCAGCCCCAGATCCGCGATGCGCACGTCCTCACCACCGACGGAACCATCGGCATCTCCGCCACCGGCAACCTCTACGGCGAAACCCTCCACCAGATCCTTCACGCCATGCCCGACGAGGGCACCTTCGAACTCTGCTGCCATCCCGGCTACAACGACCGCGACCTCGACCGCATCACCACCCGCCTTCGCGCCCACCGCGACATCGAGCGCAACACTCTGCTCGCCGAAGTGCCTGCAATCGCCCTGCATCCAAATGCGCCCCAGCTCATCCACTATGGAGACCTCGGCGCAAACCGCACCCTCCGCAAAGCCGGCTAGGTTCATCAACGACTCCAGACACAAACGAGTCTAATAAGACGGCGGCCTCGTCCAACCATCGAAACTGCACTCGAGCCCGAACCACAGGAAGTCTATGAAGATCGGCATCACCTGTTATCCCACCTACGGCGGCAGCGGCGTAGTCGCCACCGAACTCGGCATCGAGTTAGCCGCCCGCGGCCACGAGATCCACTTCATCACGTACTCGCAGCCCTTCCGCCTCACCGGCCGCGAAGCCAACATCCACTTCCACGAAGTGGCCGTCTCCAACTATCCCCTCTTCGAACATCCGCCCTACGATCTCGCCCTCGCCACCCGCATGGCCGAGGTCGCCGAGTTCTACTCGCTCGATCTCCTCCACGTTCACTACGCGATTCCGCACTCGGTCAGCGCGCTCCTCGCCCGCCAGATGCTCGCCTCGCGCGGCGTCCACCTCCCTTTCATCACCACCCTCCACGGCACCGACATCACCCTCGTAGGTCTCGACCGCTCTTACCTGCCCATCACAAAGTTCGGCATCGAGCAGTCCGACGGAGTCACTGCCATCTCCACCTACCTGCGTAACCGCACCCGCGAGGCATTCCACATCGATTCCGAGATCGAGGTCATCCGCAACTTCGTCAACTGCGACGTCTACGTCCGCAACCCCGAGCTCGTCCCCGCCATGCGCCCCCGCTTCGCCGAACCCAACGAGCGGCTACTAGTCCACCTCTCCAACTTCCGCCCCGTCAAACGCATTCAGGATGTAGTCCAGGTCTTCGCTCGCGTCGCCAAAGCCATGCCCGCACGCCTGATGCTGATCGGCGACGGCCCCGACCGCAGCGTCGCCGAATACCTCGCACGCGAAAACAACGTGCAGGACCGCATCCACTTCGTAGGCAAGCAGGACAACGTCTACGAACTCCTCCCGCTCGCCGACCTCATGCTGATGCCCAGCGAGATGGAGTCCTTCGGTCTCGCCGCCCTCGAAGCCATGGCCTGCAGCGTCCCCACCATCGCCACCCGCGTCGGAGGCGTCCCCGAACTCATACAAGACGGACACAACGGCCTTCTCTTCAACGTAGGCGACGTCGAGTCCATGTCCACCGCCGCCATCGCGCTGCTCAGCAACCCCTCTCGCCTCGAAGCCATGGCCAAAGCCGGCCGCAAGACCGCGCAGGACCACTTCTGCTCCTCCCGCGTCATCCCCCTCTACGAGGACTACTACGACCGCGTCGTAACCCGCACCCAACCAATCCACTAATCAACGCAGGCCCCAAATCCGGGTGCCCCATCTTCGCGACGGTTTCATCGTCGCTAAGGTGGGCATTCGCGAAGCGAACCGCGCTCCTTCCCCAACCTTAGCAGCCAAGCTCCAGTCCCGATCCCGTCCGAATCCGCGAAATCCGCGGTCGGCCTTCAAGACCGCGTCATAGCCCGCACCGCATCCTGCACCAGATGGCTCAGCGCCTGCCCCGCAGCACCGCCAATCGGCCCCCACGCCTCAGCCCCCGCGTCGAGTATCGGCATCATTAACGTCACCTTCGTCCCCCGCCCCGGACGGCTATTGATCTCCACCGTAGCAAGGTCGCCATACAAAACCTCCATGCGCTCACGAACATTGCGCACCCCAATGCCCGTGCCCGGCTTCACCAGCCCACTCACCGGCGAGGCGTCATTCCGCTCCGGCCCCATGCCCACGCCATCGTCCTCCACCTCCACCATCAGCCGGCCCTCATCGGTAATCCGGCTTCGCAAGGTCACCGTGCCGCCGCTGATCCGCGGCTCCAACCCATGCTTGATGCTGTTCTCGATCAGCGGTTGCAGCAGCATTCCCGGCACTACGATGTCCAGCGTATCCTCGGCAATCTCCTTCACCACCTCCAGCTTGTTGCCGAACCGAACCACTTCGATATCCAGGTAGTCATCGGTAAACTGCAGCTCCTCCCGCAACGGCAGAAACGCCTCGCGATCCTTCAACAGCACGCGAAGAATATTCGCCAGCTTCACCACCATCTCCCGCGCCAGCTCCGGCTGCGAACGAACCAGCGACGTAATCGAGTTCAGTGTGTTGAACAGAAAATGCGGGTTGATCTGTCGCTGCAACGCATCCAGACGAGCCTCCAGCAGCAGTCTTCCCTGCTCCTCCAGCTTCCGCTCCACGCGAATCGCATTCCATATCTTCAGCGGAATCCCCACCACAATCGGAGCCGTGGCGCAGATTAGCAACTGCACCCACCACTCCCGCGAGTACAACTCGAAGAAGCGTCGCGGATAAAGCATCGACAGCATACTGGTTCCAAGCTGCAGGCTGGCCACCAGCAGAAGCAGCAGAATCTGCCGGTCCAGCTTCGGCCGCCTCAGGTTCCGCGTCACCCACCGGTAGATACTCAGGTCGATCATCGGCGAGAAAGACCACACGTCCTCCGGGTCCGTGAACCGTCCAAAGGTTCCGGCAATAGCCGCGACCAGCAGATTCACCGGCAGCGACCAGTACTCGTGATGCAGCAGCGCCGGAATAGCCAGAATCGAGCCCCCGGCCATAGCAGCCAGCGGTCCCACCAGAATCCCCAACAAAATCGTCGTCTCAAACGACAGGTCCGCCGCCAGAAAATTCGGCACCATCACCCGCACCAGAACACCAAGCGTCAGCGGCGCAACGATGATCGCCACCAGCCACACTGTCTGCCGCGGACTCCTATTTGCGGTCAGCAGCAGGTTCTTAAAAGTCTTCGATCGCGCCAGCGAACTCGATACCGCCGCCGCCACCCCCAGCTCGATCAACAGCGTAATTAGAACCAGCTTGGAATCGATCTGCGTCACACCACTACTCTACGCCCCCAAAGCCCGACCGCGGATCACGCGGATTGACACAGATAACAGCAAAATCACATCAACGCGCCCTCCAGTCTTTGTCCTTAATCCGCGTCCATCCGTGCCATCCGCGGTCGCCTGCATCGAACCACACCCTTCGCGAATCCAATCCCCATGAGCACCGAAACGTATAATGAAATCATGCCGTTCGCCAGCGTAACAAAAGTAGCCGAAGCCGACTTCCCCACCCGCTGGGGACAATTCCGCATCCTCGGCTTCGAGGGCCTCGTCGAAAACCCCGCCGCCTGCAACGACAACATCCCTCCCCCCACCGTCCGCACCGAATCCGCCGTGGCCCTCGTCATGGGCAACATCCACGCCGCTCCCCCCATCGTCCGCATCCACTCTCAGTGCCTCACCGGCGACGTCTTCCACTCCTTGCGTTGCGACTGCCGCCAGCAGTTCGAGCTCGCCATGCTCGCCATCACCGACGCCGGCGCCGGCATCCTCCTCTACGAGCAGCAGGAGGGCCGCGGCATCGGCCTCATGGCCAAGCTCCGCGCCTACGAGCTCCAGGACAAGGGCCTCGACACCATCGAAGCCAACCTCGAACTGGGCTACGAAGCCGACTGCCGCCACTTCGAGCTCCCCGCTCAAATCCTGAAACATCTCAACGTGAACTCCGTCCGCCTCATCACCAACAACCCTGCCAAGGTCGAAGCCCTCGAACTCGCCGGAGTCAAAGTCGTCGAGCGCATCTCCGCCGAGGTCCCCACCGAGCCCACCAACGAGCGCTACCTCAAGACCAAGCGCGAAAAGATGGGCCACCTCGTCAGCTAGTTCCACTGCTTTGCAGGTATAAGGGAAGCATGTTCCCGCTGAGACGAGTCCGGATCTCCCACGCCGGCTGGCCCCTCTCAGTTCTGTATTTATCGCTTGCAGCGCCAATTTGCGCTGCCTATCCAGCATCAATCTTGCAGTTGAACGAACTGGCAAGTTCGCCGATCCTCGCAACCTGCATCGTCGAAACCACGAGCAAGGATACCGCATCAATCACGGAAAACGGTCGCGTCGTGCCCGCGCATGCGACGCTCCGTGTATTAAGGACGTTTCCCCAAAACGCAATACGCGATCCGCGGATCAATCTGGACTTCGAAGCCCACCCTGAAGGCGACAATGGCATGAGCGGTCCAGCTTTGCCGCTCATCGTACAAGGCGCCGTCCTCATCCTTCCACTCAAACTCAATCCTGATCCGCGCCACCTGCCATGGCGTCTCACTGTTGATCGAGGCATAGGGTTAGTCATTCCCGCAATCACCGAAGGACCTGACCCGGCGACGCCGCCACGCAACGGACAGGACTTTATCATCGACGAGATTGGGTCAGCGCTTAGCCGCGGAACCAGACGCCAAGTACTTACGGAATCCTCCTATCTGTCCATGCAGACTACCCAGCTCTTTTCGCCTCAGCTGATGCAATTATTACAGTCCTCGCTCGGCAACGACGACGACCGCTGGGCGCTTATCGCCGCCTCGCTGCTAAGCGCGACAGGAGTCCCCGGACCCGCTGTCGCTGAGTTCCGCACCCTCTCGATAGCGGTAGCAGGCACACAAAACACTTGGTCAATCCTTGCGCTCGTTCTACAACACCTGGGTGAATCATCCCAGGCAAAGAATCGACTCATTCATCAAACCCTCTTGGTCTCAGACATTAACAGTTGGGGTGCGGCCGTCACCCTCCGAGAATTTGCCCAGGATCCCCTCCTCGTCCGCGAACTGACTGCCATGCTTAAGGAAGAACGCCCAGGATCGCTCTTCGTTGCTCACGAAATGATCGCCGCTGGTCAGAAGTCCCTTGCCACCCCTGCCATAACCCTCTCGCTGCATTACATCAAAACGCCCACCACCGAATGGACTGAACTGCAACCAGCATGTTCAGCCCTGCGTGATTTTGGCAGCGACGAGCAGTTCGGACAACTGGTTGCTGAAATCAAGAACACCCAGTACCTCAACACGCCACGATATGACGCGCTGTGGCGTGCAACCATCTGGCCTGAAAGTCCCCGGGCGGCCACTATCCTGAAAATTCTCTTGCATGACGATCGGATGTATCAGGGAATGCGGTATAAGGACCTCGCACACAACGAACTCGAGAGACTTGCAAAAGTGACCAACTGATAGTCGAGCTCTATCTTCACACACGTCATCTCTCTACCGCTCCCAGGCATTCCCACCCCGCATCCTCATCACAAGCTAATCTTCACCGGGAGATAACCAACCGGTGATACCCTTGGTTGCCCAAAGCGTCAACCCAGTGCGTTGCGTTTCTAATTATTCCAGGGGAGATGTAAGTCATCCCATGAAGCGACTCTCGATCAGCGGGCCACTCCTTCCATGGGTTGCAGCGCCCATCGTCCTCTCCCTCCTCGTCGCCCTGACCGCATCCGCCCAGGCCCAGATGGCGGATACTCTAAGCCAGGTCCGGACGATCTACATCGACACCAACGCTACCGGGCCCGATGCAGTCGAGATGCGCAAGCACTTGGTCGACAGTCTGCGGACGAATCGCTCTCTCGAAGTCGTCAACGATCAAAGTGGCGCTGACGCCATCCTCAAAACCGCCAGCGCAATCTGGGTCAAAGCCTATCTCGCAGTAAATCCGCGTTCCCCCGGCAGCAAATATCCCGTCTACGGCGGTTTCCTATCGGCGCAGCTCCTCGGCAGAGACGAAGAGCCTCCCTGGTCGTATCTGGTCACACCCACCAGAGCCAATGGCATCCGCCAGGACCTGGCTGATCAGCTGGCGAAGAAGTTGCTGTCCGCTGCACGAAGCCGCGCCAGCCGGATCCGTGGGCCGCGCCGCCCAGGGCGTCACGATCAGGGCCGCGGGCGCCACCTTCCCCGCCCCCCTCTATCAGGCGTGGATTGAGTCCTTCCGCGAACACCATCCCGACATCCACATCACCTACAACGGCATCGGCTCCGAGGCCGGAATCCAGCAGCTCCACGATAAAAAGATCACCTTCGCCGCCTCCGACGTTCCCCTCTCCGCGGCCTATATGACCCAGATGCCCGTCAAGGTACTCCAGTTCGCGACCGCCATCGGCGCCGTCGTCTCCATATACCATCTGCCCGGGATTGGCCAGGACCTCCGCTTTACCCCAGACGTCCTCGCCGGCATCTACCTCGGTAAGATCCGCAGGTGGAACGACCCCGCCATCCGCGCCATCAACCACAGTGTCACCCTCCCCGATGCCGAAATCGTCGTCGTCCATCGCGCCGACGGCAGCGGCACCACCTTCGCCTGGACCGACTAGACCACACTCCTCGCTGGGATATAAACCACCAGCACCGGAGGCATGGCTGACCCTAACCAAAAAGGGGCATGGAGAACTGGAAACCGCTTCGCGCTTCCCACTTCCCCACACCCCCGACGGCGGCTATCCCAACACAACGATAGCTGCGCTACACTAACTCCTCACTGGTACAAAACATCGGGCAAGCCAGGAGGCCCGACAGATTACATTGCGAGCCTTCGTCATCGATGATGAATCCTTCAACCAAGGCGCTATCGAGGCAACTCCTCGGAGTTCGTGCCGTCCCGCGCTCAAAAAACGCCTTGACACCACAGACATTGTTAGAGATGGCCGTAAAACCGCTTTCCTCCAACATGAGGAAAAAGTCAGCTTGTTGGGCGCGAGCCGGCGATGAGTATGTCGACCAGACGGCGGGCGCTTTGCTCCCACCCAGGTAGAGCCGTGGTGTGGAAGACACCGACGAGCGCGCGGACGAAGTCGTTAGGGTCTGTGTCTGCGCGCAGTTCGCCGCTAGCGATAGCGCGTTTGACCGACGTCATGAAAGCAGTGTGGACGAGATTGCGCGAGCCTTTGATCAGGCGCATTCGCGTCGTGGCCGAGACACGCGCCTTGTTGGCCACTGTTCCCGCCTGAACTCAGGCCTAGCCTCACTTCTCTCCGAAGAGAATACAGTCGCCGAACATCCCGCATCCCCAACAAGATCGTCCGATCTCCTCACTACCAAATTTCACGCCACGGCCCAATTTCATCTTTGTGACAAAAGCTGCCGTTCCCTCGGCTGCAGAAGTCTGAAGGTAAGAACGACGGCAGGCACGAGAAAGATCACCGAGCCGACCACCCACATCACAACTGCACCCGCTCTCTGGTCGGAGAGAGGGGAGATGTGGAACGCGTTCGGTTCCCTCAAATAGTAGCCGTAAACTGGCCGGTCGCAGAAGGCGAGAAACGCCGAAAGTACCGTATTCACAATATCCGCCATCACCAGGTACAGCAGCAAAAACCATCCGGCAACGTTCTCGCGCGTAGGCCACGGATGGACCACGGGCCACCAGAACAGAATCGACGTCCCTAAAAAACACAGATGCTCAAACTCGTGCCACCGTTCGTGCTCGAGCGCGAAATCATACGCGGCAGGCACATGCCAGCCAAGGAAAACCAGGTTCATCGCCAGCCATGCAACCATTGGCGTAATAAGGAGGTGCCCCAGATAGCGAAGCGGCTTGATTCGAAGGAGTGGGCCGAGAAGGTAAATCCGGACCCAACGCGGAAGCCCACGCAACAGCGGAACCACCGGATAACCCAGAAGAAGAAGAGGCGGGGCGAAGGACATCAGCAGAAGATGCTCCACCATGTGGGCGCTCAGCAGCGCATCGGCAAATCCATCCAGGGGTGAAGCAATCGCAACCCAGATCATAGCGAGCCCAAGCAAGAAAAAACCCGCCCGCCACCAGGTAAATTGCGCCGGACGCGTCTTGCGAATCGCAAGCCAGCCCCGCAGATAGATAGCTCCACAGAGAATCAGCGTTCCCGTCAGAACAATCGGCGGAGACCACTCGGCAAAGATGTCTCGATACGCAGGCGGCATGGGATCACGGTGAAGGTTGTGCTAGTGCTCCCGGGGCAGCGCTGCGGGCGCTTGGCCGGAAAGAGCCACCCGTCTCGACGCATCAGTCGCAGCAGGCAGGTCATTGCCGCGCAGCGTGGTGAGGAAACGCACCAGCGCGGTCGTCTCCGAAGGGTTCAATGCATTGCCATAGGCCGGCATATTGCCGCCGCCCTGCAACACCTGACGAATCATCTGGTCCTCCGTCATGCGAGCCGCGATAGCATCGAGCGCCGGTCCGCGAAGCCCTCCGGCTCCGCCGATGGAATGGCAGTTCCGGCACTGCTTGTTCTGCAGAACGATCGCGCCCTGCCTCTCCAGCGGTGTGCGATCGTGCAGGTAGGCCAGAGGAATCGGATCACTCGTCCACGCATCCATGATTGGACTCCACGGCGTATAGGTGCCAAGCCGCGTGAAGACACCAAGCGTGACCGCAATCACCGCAAGCATCAGAACCGCGACCGGACGACGCGACCAATGCTTCTCTCCCTCTCCCGCGACCAGCGGCAGAAGCAGCATCGCCCCGATACCCAGCACTGGAGCGATAAACATCACCGGTGTCTCAAGGCTTGGAGGAAGATAGGCAAGAACAGCGTAGATCCAGAGAAAGGCGAAGTCGGGTTTAGGCGCTGTCTGGATAATCGTCGGATCCGGCTGCCCGGTAGGACCAAACGGTCCAAAGAGAAGAGCGCAGGCGACAACCGACAGCATGATTGCCGCCGCGAAGACCGCGTCTTTCCACGCAGCGTCCGGGACAAAAGGAATACCCGTCTGCTTCGTGAGTTCGTGATACTCGCGCACATAAGTGCTCTTCCGCACAATCCGCCCCGGCATCGGCCAGTCATTAATCCCGAGCCGCAGAACCATCCAGAGATGCAAGCCCACGCACGCCAGAAGAATCCCCGGAATAACGAACACGTGCAACGCAAAAAAACGAGTCAGCGTAGGCCCGGCAATGATTGGCCCACCCAGCATCAAATCAACCAGCCAGCCGCCAATCAGCGGCACGCGGCTCACGATGGAGACCCCAATGCCGAGCCCCCAGTACGCATCCTGATCGAAGCGCAGCACCTGTCCGGTAAACGCCATCCCCAGCGTCATCAGCAGCAGAAACACCCCGATGATCCACGTCAGCTCGCGCGGAAATTTATAAGCTCCGAAGATAAAAACCTGTGCCAGGTGGACGAGCACGACGGCGACCATGAAGTCAGAGCCCCAGCCATGCATGGCGCGCAGAAACCATCCCAGCTTCACGTTGTGATCGAGAAACTGAAGGCTGCTCCACGCATGGCTGGCCGAAGTCTCATAGACCAGCGCGAGAAGAATCCCCGTCACCACCTGCAGCATGAGAAGCACCGTCGCCGCGCTGCCGAAGACATACCACCAGCTCGAGGTGTTCTCAGGCACCTCATGTTCGGCCATCTCGATGCTGGGCGCCCCCAACCCAAGCCGCTGCTCGAACCAGTTGTATAGCTTGACGCCTCTCTGTCTCAGCCCTGGCATGATCCACACCTCGGTTCCGGCCGCTCCAACGCCCTCAACCGCTTCGCAGCATCCGCGCCCTCAATCTGCGTCAACGGCGGCGAGATGCTTGCCTGATTCGCCAGCGTCGGCATCTTGCCCGCGCTGATCATCAGCTCCTCTCCTTGCACTCTGTGTTCATACTCAAAAAGTCCGCGTTCTGGCGGCCCGGAGGCGCGCGAACCGTCAGCATAGTAAGCTCCGCCATGGCACGGACAAAGGAAGAGCTTCGATTGCGCAAACCAGCGCACCGGACACCCCAGATGCGCGCAGTTAATCGCGAAGACCTGAAACGTCGAGCCGGAGACCCGCCGGACCCAGCAAGGAACGTCCCCCGTCGGCCCGTCCCACGAGGTCGTCACCGGATTCCGGTAGTTCACCAGCCGAGTTTCGCCCTCAGGAAAATCGCTCAGCGGCCCAAGCGTCACCCATGAGTTATAGCTCGAGCCCTTCTTCATCGCTGGCCCCAGAAGATAGCCGATGATCGGGACCGCCATTACCGCTCCAACCGCTCCGTTCACCAGCAGAGAAAGCTTGAACAGAAAAGCTCGCCGCGAGTGTTTGGCGCTTCGCACGCTCTCCGGCTCGCTCCTGACAGGCTGCGCATCGTGCGTTTTTTGTTCGATTGTGTCCATCGCGTTGACTCCTGCGATCTCTCGGCTTTGTAAATCAAAATAGTTTCATGGTCCTGTCGGATACGGCTGACCGGGATTACTCGTGCGCTTCGAGGCAAGCCACGCAACAATATCGGTGATCTGCTGATCCGTCATCGGCTGCGTTCGATGCGTTCGCCAATCCGGCATGCCTTCATCCGGTCTCCCGGCGATCACGATGCTGCGCAGACCCTGATCGCTGATCAACGCAAGATAAGACCCATCAACGATGGAGCCAATCTTACTCTTGCCGCTCTTTGCATCGCCGCTGGACCCTTCACCCGCAGGTCCATGGCATCCCGCGCAGTAGATGCCGAAAGCCTCTTGTCCACGAGACGAATCACCCGCCAACGTGGACTTGTACGGCGGAAGACTCGACCCAGCGAGAAGGTCCGGTCTGCTCCACTGCTGCATCATCCCACGCGTCAGCACCTGGATCTGCTGGTCGGTCAACATTCCCCCCGCACTTTTGGCAAAGGGAGGCATCAATGTGCCGGAAACTCCGTTCGCAGTAA
>DATMPD010000123.1:0-4786 GCA_035567955.1 Edaphobacter sp. | reverse complement strand
CCATGCGCATCGCCTATCTCGACTGCTTCGCCGGCATCAGTGGTGACATGTTCCTCGGAGCCCTCATCGACTCCGGCCTCGATCCCGCCATCCTCCACCAGGCCACCGCCGCCCTGAACCTCAACGCCTCCCTCAAGATAGAAAAGGTCGACCGCAGCGGAATCTCCTCCACAAAGGTTCACGTCTACGAAGGCGCAGAACTCGCAGAAGTAACCCACATCGCCTCCCCCGACGACGACTCCTCGCACCACCAGCAAACCCACACCCACCAGCACCATCCCAAAACCCAGCACCAACACAAAACCGGCCACGCCCACGACCATCCTCACAAAGACGAGCACGCTCACGACCACGCTCCGGACCACACCCACGGACGATCCCTCACCGTCATCCGCGACCTGATCAACGCCGCAGCCCTCCTCCCCGCTGTCAAACAAACCGCCATCCACGCCTTCGAACTCCTCGGCGCAAGCGAAGCCAAAATCCACAACGTCCCCATAGAAAAGATCCACTTCCACGAAGTAGGCGCAGTCGACGCGATCATCGACATCGTCGCAGCCTCCGCCGGCATCCACGCCATAGAAGATCAAGCAAGAATCGAAACCGGAAATGCAGTCAAGTGGCATTGCTCCCCCCTCAACGTAGGTGGCGGCATGGTCGACTGCGCCCACGGCCGCTTCCCCGTGCCCGCCCCCGCAACCGCCGACCTCCTCCGTGGCCTCCCCACCTACTCCGCCCACATCGAAAAAGAGCTCGTCACCCCCACCGGCGCCGCACTCCTCCGAGCTCTCGCTCCCGCCTTCGGCCCCCAACCCGCCATGCGCGTCCAACAAATCGGCTACGGCGCCGGCACCCGCAACCCCAAAGACTTCCCCAACGTCCTCCGCCTCAGCCTGGGCGAAGCCGACGAAGCCACAACCAGCCCCAACACCGACACCGTCACCATCCTCGAAACCGCGCTCGACGATCTCTCCCCCCAGATCATCTCCTACGTCTCAGAGAGAGCCCTCGCCGAGGGCGCGCTCGACGTCATGTTGACACCCGTCATCATGAAAAAAGGCCGCCCCGGCACCCTCCTCACCGTCCTCTGCAATCCATCCGACAGCCCCGCCCTCCAGCAGTTCCTCCTCCGCGAGACCAGCACCCTCGGCGTCCGCATCCACCATGAGCAGCGCTCCTGCCTCGACCGCGCCCACGCCACCGTCGCCACGCCCTACGGAGAAATCCGCATGAAACTCGGCTCACAGAACGGCGAAGTCTTCAACGCCGCACCCGAGTTCGAAGACTGCCGCGCCGCCGCCGCCAAATACAACGTACCGCTGAAGCGCGTGCAGCAGGCAGCCATCGCAGCCTATCGCCAATAGCCCTCTGAATCCGCGAAGCCGTTTCGCCCTAAGTCCCTTCAGACCTCATGCTGCATCAAACAAAGAGAACAGGCAGGTTCAAGCCACGACCGGTCAGGAGTTGAGGTATGGAACGAAGGGACTTTCTCAAAACCGCCACAGCCGCCACCGTCGGCGCAGCAGTTCCGGCAAGCACACAGACCGCCCAGCCCTCCAGCGCTCCCATCAAACGCCCCGAATCTCCCAACATGATCTACCGCGAACTCGGCACCACCGGCGAGCGCGTCTCCGCCATCGGCATGGGCGGCTACCATCTCGGCAAGCAGCTCGACGCCGGCCAGAGCATCCAGCTCATGCACGCCGGCATCGACCGCGGCATCACCTTCATGGACAACTGCTGGGACTACAACGACGGCATCTCCGAAGTCCGCATGGGGCAGGCCCTGCGCAACGGCTATCGCCAAAAAGTTTTTCTCATGACCAAGATGGACGGCCGCACCGGAGTCGAGTACAACAAGCAGCTCGAACAATCCCTCGGCCGTCTCCAAACCGACATGATCGACCTCGTCCAGTTCCACGAAGTCATCCGCCTCGAAGACCCCGACCGCATCTTCGCCCCCGGCGGAGCCATCGAAGCCGCCATCGCCGCACGCAAGGCCGGCAAGATCCGCTACATCGGCTTCACCGGCCACAAGGATCCCTCCGTCCACCTCCGCATGCTCGAAACCGCGCAGAAACACAACTTCCACTTCGACACCGTTCAGATGCCCATCAACGTCATGGACGCGCACTTCCGCTCCTTCGAGAAAGAAGTGATGCCCGTCGCGCTCAAGCAAGGCATCGGCGTCCTCGCGATGAAGACCTTCGGCGACCCCTACATCCTCCAAAGCAACACCGTCCAGCCCATCGAAGCCCTTCACTACGGCCTCACCCAGCCGGTCTCCGTCATCATCACCGGCATCGACACCACCCAGACCCTCGATCAGGCCTTCGAAGCCGCGCGCACCTTCAAGCCCCTCGACCAGGCCCAGATCAATTCCCTGCTCGCCCGCACCGCCACCGCCGCCAGCGAAGGCAAATTCGAACTCTTCAAAACCACCTCACACTACGACGGCACCGCGCAAAATCCAAAGTGGCTCGGCTAACTCCAGCCAGGCTATTCTGCCGTATCTTGAATACAGAACAAAGCCGGGTGCCCCATATCTCGATTTTGAGATGTGGGCATTCGCGAAGCGAACCGAACTCCCGTCCAGTTGCAAGAACCTGTCCCGCCGAAAGAATTTCGACGTAACCCCATGAACAAAACCTCGCTTCTCGAACTCCTCGCCGCTGTCCAATCCGGCGCCCTCACTCCCGCCGCCGCCACCGAGCGCCTCGCCACCCTCCCCTACGAAGACCTCGGCCACGCCCGCATCGATCATCACCGCACCCTCCGCATCGGCCTCCCCGAAGTCATCTACGCGCAGGGCAAATCGCCCGAACAGACCACCGAAATCTTCACCCGCATGGCCGCCTCCGGAACCGACGTCCTCGCCACCCGCGCCGACGCCCCCACCGCCCAAATGGTCCTCGCCGCGATCCCCGCAGCCATCTACCACTCAAAAGCCCGAGCGATCACCCTAAGACAATCCGCGCCAAGCGAACCGAAAGGCCACATCGCCATCCTCTCCGCCGGCACCAGCGACCAGTTCATCGCCGAAGAGGCCGCCATCACCGCCGAGCTCTTCAACACCAAAGTCACCCGCCTCTACGACATCGGCGTAGCCGGCATCCACCGCCTTCTCTCCGTCCGCGACCAGCTCACCCAGGCCAACGTCGTCATCGTCTGTGCCGGCATGGAAGGCGCTCTCCCCTCCGTCGTCGGCGGCCTCGTCGGCGTCCCCGTCATCGCCGTCCCCACCTCCGTCGGTTACGGCGCCAGCTTCGACGGCGCCGCCGCCCTGCTCGGAATGCTCAACTCCTGTTCCCCCAACGTTACCGTAGTAAATATAGACAACGGCTTCGGCGCCGCCTACACTGCCGTACTGATAGCGCGCGCTGCCAGCCGGCCCATCTAACAAGATGGACGGCACGGCGTTGCAGGTATCGAGTCGGAAGGGAGATCCGAGATGCTTCCCGGCGATCGCAAACCCTGGGCCAAGACAGTCGCACGCATCGTCATCTGCTTCACCGTCGTCGCTCTGGTCGTTCTGGCCTTCGTTCTCAAAGCCCACAACACCCTCCACATCCCGGAGATCGTCGGCCTCATCCTCCTCTTCCTCACCATCGTCCCCCCCAACCTCGCCATCGTCTATCCCTGGCTCCTCCCGTCCAACCGCGTCCTCCCCCACGGTTCCAGGACCAACTCGACCGTCCGATAGAGCCCACCCAATACAGTGGCATTGCACAGTGGCTTTGCATCGACCGGCCTTGACGCCATCCGGTCTTGGTGCGCATCGAACCATTAGAACGCATTCAGCAATCCATCCAGGGAATTAGAACCATAGATGACAAGGAAATCGGTGAAGCAACTTAATTTGGCTTTCGCGTCCGCACTCATCACTCTCTTCACTCTCTCGCCCGCCGCCTCGCATGCTGCCGATGCCGCTCCCCTGACACAAATCGGATCTACCCCGCTGCCGGAGGTAACCGGCGGCGACTTCGATCACTTCGCCGTAGACCTGCGTCACAATCGGCTCTACGTAGCTGCCGAGGTCTACGCTTCCATTGAAGTCTTTGATCTGAAAACAGGGAAACATCAACTCAGCGCCCGCGGTGTCGTGAAATCGCCGCGCAAGATCGTCTTCCTCGAAGATCAAAATCAGCTTTTGGTCGCTGACGCAGGCAATGCATCCTGCGAGTTCCTGGATGCAACCAATCTTCACCTTATCAAGAGTGTCTCTCTCGATCCCGGTCCCGACGCCGGTGTCTACGCACCGCAGTCAGGCATCTTCTATGTAAGCAATGGAGGCCGCGCCGCAAAGACTGACTTTTCCTACGTCAGCATGATCTCTGTCGACAAGCAGCAGGTGATAGGCCGCATTCGTGTGGAAGCCGCCACACTCAAAACCCTGATCATCGATCCAAGCACAGAGAAGCTCTATGCGACCATGCGCGACAAAAATCAGGTGGCTGTCGTGGACCTCGAGAAGAATGCGGTCGAGCAAACATGGTCTTCTCCCGAGTTGCACGTGGACTCAGCCATGGCCTATGACCCCCTTCACAAGCGTCTTTTTGTCGGGGACCGTAATCCGGGTAAGCTCGTCGTGTTGGACGCCGTTGATGGGCATGTGATCCAGACCCTGAACATCGGCAATGTCTCCGACGATATGACCTATGACTCCGCTCATCATCGAATCTATATCTCCAGCGCGGATGGTGTGGACGTCGTCGCCCAGGATTCACCCGATCACTATCGCGTCGTCCAGCATGTCGATACCTTGGGAGGAAAGACATCCATCTAT
>DATMPD010000122.1:0-2565 GCA_035567955.1 Edaphobacter sp. | reverse complement strand
GTCACCGCAATCCTTACGCTCGCCCTGGGCATCGGCGCGAACGTTGTCGTGTTCAGCGTGCTCAACGGTCTCATCCTCCGTCCGCTGGATGTACCTCAACCGGAAAACCTGTTTCAAGTCGTCCACGGCAACGGCAAAACGAGATGGACCTCTCAGTCCTATCGTGACTATCTCGACTACCGCGACCGCGACGCATCCTTCAGCGGACTGATGGCCTACCAGATCCAACGCGTTGGACTCAGTGTAGGAAAATCGAACACCCGAAGCTGGGGCTACGCTGCCTCCGGCAACTACTTCGATGTCCTCGGTCTGAAGCCTGTTCTCGGCCGCTTCTTCCATTCAACCGACGAGCACGGCCCGGCATCGGCGCCCTTCATCGTACTCAGTTACGACTTCTGGCACAGGCAGTTCAACGGCAGCACCGATGTGCTCGGCCAGACCATTCAGCTCAACCAGCATCCCTTTACCGTCATTGGCGTCTCCCCCGAAAGCTTTCACGGCACCGACGACTTTCTCTGGCCCGACTACTGGTTTCCCCTCCTCAACGCCACACAGGTAACCGGAAACGACGACCTGTCCTGGCGGGACCACTACGCCTTCGACGTTATGGGCAGACTGAAGCCGGGCGTCACACCACATCAGGCCACCGACAGCCTCAACGCCCTCGCCACTCAGATGGCCAAAGAAGACAGAAAAGATGACGGTCTCAGCGCCACCGTCATCCAGGCTGGTCCCAACGGAAAAACCGAGAATCCAATGAAGAAGGCGTTGCTCGGTATCATGCTGCTCGCCCTTCTGATCCTGCTCGCCGCCTGCGCTAACCTTGCCAGCATCTTCGCGGCCCGTGCCGCCGATCGCAGCGGTGAGCTGGCCATCCGCATGGCCATCGGTTCCAGTCGCTGGCATATCCTTCGACAGCTCCTCACCGAAGCGGTCCTCATCTCCATCGCCGGCGGAGTCGTTGGAACCTTCTTTGCCTGGCTCCTGCTGCGCGCATTGAGTCACTGGCAGCCCTTCAACGACTTTCCCACCCACTTCCTGATCTCGCCCGACTATCGTGTTTATGTCGCTGCCATGGCCTTGTCGATCGTCAGTGGCCTCCTCTTCGGCCTCCTTCCCGCCCGGCAGATATGGAACACTGACGTTCTCCAGACCATCAAGACTGGAACGCTCCAATCGGAGACCTTTCGCGGCTTCGCACTTCGCGACATCCTGCTCGTCGTACAGATCGCGGTCTGTACCCTTCTCGTCACCGCATCACTGGTTGCTGCGCGAGGCATGAAACGCACCCTGCAGGTTCCCCTCGGCTTCCAACCCCACAACGTTACCCTCGCACAGACCGACCTCCGTATGGCGGGATACACCGGCGAGCAATCGGTCCCGCTGCTCAAGCGCATGATCGACGCGGCCTCTACTATCCCCGGCGTTACCGCCGCCGGCGCGGACTCCCTGCCCTTTAAGGAGGGTGGCGGCTGGTTCGTCTATCGCTGGGGTACCACAGAGTTTCTTCCTTCACACATGGCCTTCGGGGCCGCCACCTACTTGATCTCTCCCGGCTATCTTCAGACCGCAGGTACGCGTCTGATGGCGGGCCGCGACTTCACCTGGCACGACGACAAAAGCACCCCCGGCGTCGCCATTATCAATGAAACCTTCGCGCACAAACTTTTCGGCAACGAATCGGCTATTGGACAACGTTTCATGCTGTGGGCCGACGCGAAGTATGAGGTGGTCGGCGTGGTCGAGGACGGCAAATACGGCTTGCTCGTCGAAGATCCGCAGCCGGCCATGTTCTTTCCGGTCACCCAGGGTCCGGGCGGCCACCTGCCCACCAGGGCGGTTGTCATCGTCCGCTCCCAGCGCCCTCAAGATCAGATAACCGCCGAACTGCGCAAAGCCGTGACCGGCGTCGAACCCAATGTCCCCTACACCATAGCCCCTTGGAATGACGCCATCGACCGCTCCATGATTCCTGCGCGTGCCGCCACCGTCGTCCTCAGCATCATGGGTATGCTAGCCGCCATGCTGGCCGTCACCGGCATCTTCGGCATGGCCTCCTACTCCGTCTCAAAACGCATGAAAGAACAAGGCATTCGCATCGCGCTCGGCGCGCAACATCTTCAGGTTATGCACTCCACTCTCGGCAGGCCGGCCGTGCTGCTTCTCATCGGCTCCGTCGTCGGACTACTCCTCGGGATCTTCACCAGCAGTCTGATGTCGCACCTTGTCGCATACGCGACGCCTCGCGATCCGGTGATTCTGGCCGGAGTGCTCCTCACAATGCTGTTTCTGGGCCTTCTCGCCACCGTTATCCCTGCACGCCGCACTCTCGCAATCGACCCAGCGCAGTTATTGCGAGAATAGTTGCAACCTGTCCCATCCGCTAGCGCGGGCGGGGTACGTGTGTGGGCGATCGAGGTCAGGGGTGCAGAGCGGCCAGCTTCGTGTGCAGCGTCGCAATCCAGTCAGCTTTGGCGCTGGGTTCCATACGCAGTGCAATGGAGAGAGCTTTGTTGTATGCGGCTGCGCTTTCGTGGTCGCGGTGAAGCGCAGCGAGAGTGTCTC
>DATMPD010000121.1:0-14163 GCA_035567955.1 Edaphobacter sp. | reverse complement strand
GATGGATCGCGCACAGTCAAAACAACTTTAGTCGTACGCGTACCTTGGTACCATAAGACGCCGAAATCGCTTGAAAAGTCGAGAGGAAACTCCTCAGCAGACCGCCGAAAGATTTTCCATCCGGCGTTCCTTCATCTTCTGATACAGCCCCCCGATTGCATACTGATGAAAATGCGGCGTTCCCCTGTGGTGATCCAGCGCAGCCTCGTCCGCGTATTGCTCGTAAATCAGCACGGTGCAGCCCTCCCCCTCGACGAAGTGGGGGATATAGCTCACGCACCCTGGCTCCTGCCGCGAAGCCGCGGTCAGGTGGCACAGAATCTCATCAATATCGGCCCGATCTGCCTGGTCAAACGTCATCCGTACGATAAAACTCAACATAGTCGATCTTCTTTCCTTTGCCGCGGACGTCTTCCTGTGCTGTCGGCGCTTCTCTTACGCCTTCAGTGCCTGGTCAAACTCCGGCAGC
This sequence comes from Edaphobacter sp., assembly GCA_035567955.1. Taxonomy (GTDB): domain Bacteria; phylum Acidobacteriota; class Terriglobia; order Terriglobales; family Acidobacteriaceae; genus Edaphobacter. The sequence continues at coordinate 13,694 of DATMPD010000121.1, read as the reverse complement.
ATCATCGTCTGGTCGCGATCGGGCCCGGTCGAAACCATTCCAATCTTCGCACCCGACTCCTTCTCTACAAACGTTAGATACTCCTGCGCCAACTTCGGCAGCTTGTCGAACTCGGTAATTCCCTCGGTCGAGGCCTTCCACCCCGTCAGCCTGGTGTAGACCGGCTCGATCGCGTTGTACCCGGGCATGTCGGCAGGGATCACGTCCGTCACTTTACCGTTGATCTTATAGCCAGTGCAGACGGGAATCTCCGCGCACTCGTCCATGACGTCCATCTTGGTGACCACCAGCCACTCGGTGCCGTTGATCATGTTGCTGTAGCGCAGCAGCGGCAGATCCAGCCAGCCGCAGCGTCTCGGACGCCCGGTCACCGCGCCATACTCCTGTCCGCGCGCCCGCAGCAGGTCGCTGGTGGAATCGTGAATCTCGGTCGGGAACGGCCCTTCGCCCACGCGCGTCACGTAAGCCTTGGTCACCCCGATCACCGTGCCGATCCGGGTTGGCCCCACACCTGTCCCCGTCACCGCACCGCCCGCCGTCGAGGACGACGACGTCACAAACGGATACGTCCCATGATCGATATCGAGCAGCGCGCCCTGCGCCCCTTCAAACATCACCTTTTCGCCATTGTCGATGGCGTGATTCAACATCACCGCCGTATCGGTCACAAAGGGAGCGACCTGTTCCGCCGCCCGTGCATACTCCTCGTACATCGTCTTCGGATCGAGCGGTGCGGTGCCGAACAGCGCATGGGCGATCGTGTTCTTCTCATGGCACGCATTCTCGATATGCGTCCGCAGCAGCGCCGAGTTCAGCAGATCCACGACGCGCAATCCGCTGCGATGCATCTTGTCCTCATAGGCGGGGCCAATCCCACGGCTGGTTGTGCCGATCTTCGTTCGTCCCGGAGCATTCTCAGCGGCCAGCTCGATCATGCGGTGGTACGGCAGAATCACCTGCGCGCGGTTCGACACAAATAACTGGCCGTCGACCGGCAGCCCGGCGTCCTTCAGCTTCTTCACCTCGTTCAAAAACGCCATGGGGTCCAGCACCACGCCGTTGCCGATCACGCCCTTGCACTCCGGCCGCAGAACACCGCACGGAATCAGCTGGAGCACGAACTTTTTCCCTTTGATGATGACGGTGTGCCCGGCATTGTGGCCGCCCGCGTACCGTGCCACCACCGAGAACTTCTCCGACAGCACGTCGACGATCTTGCCTTTGCCCTCATCGCCCCACTGGGCACCCAAAATAACCGCTGATTTGCGTTGATTCACGACGAATGTATTCTCCAGGGATTTGCGTTTGGACGGAAGACGCGCATCGCACGACGCGAGCGCACGCCTATATCCATCATATCGCGTCCTATCAGGATGCACTCGAATGTGCCCGCAAAACGGCCCAACACCAATCTCCACCGATGACACACCGATTTCAAGACCGGTAGTGTCTCAGTTTGAAATTGCGGGTATGTGATAGACGAACGTCTTCCCCCGCGAAATGGGATTCCAACCCGAAGCTATAGCTTTACGCACGTCAGCCTCAACGGTTTTGACCGAGAGATTCGGACGTTGGGGAAGGGGTAGCGGGCTACCATGCTTATTTGTCGGATAAGGATATTCGAGAATAAGCTCTCGATGGCTTTCGTCTTCTACCTGGACGGTGATGCACAGCCCCTTGTACTTATGCTCATTAGACCACTGTGGCTCACTGAGAAGCCGCCAACACATAGTGGTTCCGTCTACGTCAACGGAACCTTCTATCGTTCGTTTGCGCCTTTTTTTCTGTCCATGCATCTCCGCACCATACGGCTCGCTTCAGGCCGCCTAGTGGTAGTTTGCCAGATTCAAACCTGAGACACTACCTAAGGTTTCACTCCGCAGCCCGGTCACTCCTCCCATCGAGGCCGGCCTTTTTGATAGCGCGAGCCACGAATCTCTGGTTATCCTCCTCATGCATCCCGCTTCAACGAAAACTGCGCACAGCAAACAGCAGGAACGCCGCACAGCCGTCAATCAAGCCATATCCATTGGGTCCGAACATGTCTGCATCCCGCCTGCTCTACGGCATCACCGTCTTCCTCGGCGCATTCCTGCTCTTTCTGGTGGAGCCGATGGCCGCCAAGCAGCTCCTGCCCATCCTTGGCGGCTCCTCCGCTGTCTGGCTCACTTGCCTCGTCTTCTTCCAGGTCACGCTTCTGCTCGGCTATCTGTATGCCCACTGGATCACGCGTTGCCGCGCTTCGAACTGGCGGCAGCATGTTTATATCGTGACGCTCGCTGCGGCAGTCGTTCTGCTCCTGGCGCAGAAAATCTTCCCCGCCACCTTGAGCCCAAGCGCCGATCATCCGGTCACCACTATCTTCGCGACCCTCGCTTACACCATCGGCCTGCCCTTTCTGCTTTTAGGCGCAACCAGCCCCCTGCTGCAGCTATGGTTTCTACGCACACAGGGCGGCAGCATCCCCTACCGGCTCTTTGCTTTGTCCAATGCGGGTTCGCTTCTTGCATTGATTGCCTACCCGTTTCTCGTCGAACCATACTTCCCTCTGAAACTCCAGCGAACGCTCTGGTCGGTGGGATTCCTCGTCTACGCGATCCTCTGCACTGTCCTCTCGCGGAACACGCGCTTGGCCGGGCCGACACGCGAGGCGCAGGAGAAATCGTCCGCTCCACAAACGTCGGTAGCCGGAAAGTGGCTCTGGTTTCTCCTTCCCATGGCGGCCGCTATGCAGTTGAGCGCCGTCACAGCGCATATCACCGTCAACATCGCCGCTATCCCGCTGCTCTGGATGCTTCCACTGGCCGTCTATCTCCTCACCTTCATCCTTGCGTTTGAGTTTCCTGCCTTCTACCGGCGGGGCATCGTGGTGCGTCTTCTCGTCGTCATGCTGGCCAGTCTCGGGTACGCGATCTCGAAGACCGACGTCAGTCTCCCCATGGGCGTCGCCATTCTTTTTTTCCTCGTCGAGTGCTTCGTCGCCGGCCTCTTCTGCCACGCGGAAACCTACGCCGTGCGCCCGCAACGAAGCTCTGAGACAACACTTTTCTACCTCCTCATCGCCGCAGGGGGCGCAGCCGGAACCTTCTTCATCGGTATCGCCAGCCCGCTGATCTTCTCCGCCAACTACGACCTCGCCATCTCCTTCCTGGTTGTCGCCGCGCTCGCCATCGCGGTCACCTGGCGCGACGGCTGGCCCCAGCGCCTTCTCTGGTCCACCTCCACAGCCCTTCTGCTCGTCTTCGCCATCATGCTGCACCGCGCCTACGCTCGCGATGCCATCCTTGAGGTCCGCAACTTCTACGGCACCCTGCGCGTGAAACAGACCATCACGGCGCAGGCCGACCCTGAGCGAATGCTGCTCAACGGCACCATCCAGCACGGCACGCAGATCTTTGCCCCCAACTTGTCCCGCCTTCCCACCACGTACTACGCCACCGACTCAGGCATCGGCCTCGCGCTGCGCTTCTGCTGCGACGGCCGCACGCGCAACATCGGCGTCATCGGTCTGGGCGCCGGGACGCTTGCAGCCTACGGCCATGCCGGCGACCACATCCGTTTCTACGAGATCAATCCGCTGGTGAAACCCATCGCGGAAAATCTCTTCACCTACCTTCGCGACTCCGCCGCGGAGATCACAATCGCTGACGGCGACGCCCGCACCTCGCTCACCCGCGAAGCCCCGCAGCAGTTCGACGTCATCGCCGTCGATGCCTTCTCGGGCGATGCCATCCCGTTACACCTGCTCACCAACGAGGCTATATCGCTCTACAAGAAACACCTCGCCGCTGACGGCATCATTGCCTTTCACGTCTCCAATCAGTATCTGAACCTCGCGCCCGAGATCGCACAACTCGCCATGGCAGGCCATATGCAATCGCGCCTGGTCGAAAGTGCCGCTGATGACCTGATGGGCTCCTACCGCGCAACCTGGGTGCTACTCACCAACGGCTCAGATTTTTTCACCCGCCCGGGTATTATTGCCGTGAGCACGGAGACACCCACAACTCCGCACCTGCGCCCATGGACCGATGACTACTCCAGCCTGCTGCCGATCGTCCAGCTAACCAAGCACTAAAGCGAGTTGTTCGTTGTCCGTTCTCAGTTGTCAGTGAGCAATACTAACAACCAGCAACCTGCGACCGACAAGGACTTACTTCGCCCAGGCCATTCCGTCGGCATCTTTCCCCGCATCGATCACACGGGAGACCTTCCACTGCGCCAGATCGATCTCGGCCACCTGGTCCTTGCTGTTGCAAGCCACATACGCCGTCTTGCCGCCCGGCGCGATGAGAACCTCGGCTGGTCCATCCGGGACATCGATCGTCTTCGTCACCTGCATCGTCTTCAGGTCAACTACGGCCACCTGCTTCGACGTCCGCAGCGTGACCAGCAGCCAACGCCCGTCAGGAGTCGGGGCCGTCCCGTAAGCCACCCCGGGAAGCGGCACCCACGTCTTCACCTTGTTGGTCGCGGTATCGATCACGGCAAGCTGCGGCTTGGTCTGGTCGGCGGTGAACACCATACTGTCGTCGGGTGAGATCGCAATTCGCTGCGTATTCTTCGAGATCGGAATGATTGCCAGCGTCTTGCGCGCCTTCATGTCCAGCACCGACACTGTCCCCGGGCCCACGTTGGCCGTGTATCCGCGCGACCCATCCCGCTTCAGGGCGAGCATGTGCGACTGATCCTGCCCGGTCGGAATGGTACCCACAATCTTCAGGGTCTTCGGATCGATGATGCTCACCGTCTTGTCCAGCTCCGTCGTCACGTAGAGCATGCCGCTATTGCGGTCATAGATCGCGCAGTGCGGACGCACCCCGTGGCCAAAATCGATCGTGTGCACAACCTTGCGGCTGGGCAGATCGATCACGGAGAGCTTCGAGCCATCAGTCCCCGGCCTGCCCACGCCCGAGTCGCCGTAGATCGGCACGTACGCCGTCTTCCCATCAGGGGACGCCGCCACCTCGTGACCCGTCACACCATTCACCGGCACGGCGGCGATCTGTTTCCCCGCAGCCGGATCAATCAGGCTCAGACTCTGATCGTGCTGGTTCGCCACCAGCAGCAAAGGAGCACCTGTCTTTGCCGCGTTGTTCTGAGCGTAAGCAAACACCGCAAACCCACACATCAACGAACAACCAGCCAACACACACCGGAGCGTAGTCTTTTTCATAGAACGACAAGTATAGCCGCGCAAAGCCATCCCATTCCAGAATTCTCGATCAACTGTGCTGGGTTAGTTTCCGAAAACCCCTGCCCGCTTTTCGGGAAGGTGCATCATCGAGGAGGTGCCCACTCGGACCCTGATCGGGCGTAGGCCTAGAATCACCCACTCAACAGCGGGTGGAAAAGTCGGTGAAGGTGAAATAGCTAGGGCACATAATAGAGTGTTACCGACGATCTTCCACCGAGCACGCCCCCACGGACAACCGCAATTCGCTTACCGTCGGGCGAAAGTTTTCCTCCGAGTTTCCCGCGCCCGGGTCTAACTCGAGGACGACCTTTCCCGAAGGCACATCGTAGAGCACGATCCGTTCGTAATAATAGATGGGCATCTCATCGCCCAGCGAAAGCTCATCCTTGCAGTGGGTGAGAAGTCGGCTGTGTCCTTCTTGGGATACCGTTGCGCTGCAGCTACTGTCTAACAAGGTCGCGGTGGGGCTTCGAAGTTTTTCCGCCTGTCCGCCCGTTTTTATACGGAAGACGTTACCCTTCCGATCAAAAAACCACGACTCATCCTTGCTCACCGCATAATGTCTAGGCTGGTTACTTGATAACGCAGGGCTGCTTCTTCTCTTTTCCATCTCCAGCTCAGGGAACCCCCCGGAAAAATCTTCTACCTTCGCCACTTCAGGGACTCGCCCTCGAAAATACCGGCAGTCGTCTTTGGCGGGAATGCCGCAAAGAGCGAAGCCGGTGCGGTCTGCAGAAAGGAAGACCTTACAATCTGCAGTTTCACAATCGATCGTCTTCAGCACCATCAAATGTTGGTCTAATACCTGGACGGAATGTCTTCGTGTAATCGCGAGCACCCCACCGTTCGGACCGGCTTTGAGGTAACCCGTCTCGTTGTCCCGGACTGCGGAAGCGATCGCCGTGCCCTGCATGTTCAACATGGTGAAACCCCGCTGGATTGGATAGCTCTTGCGGTCGCATGGCGGAATTCGGTAGGTGAGGAGAATCGCGCTATCGTCGACCCAGTCGACACTCGCCCACGGCGATCGGCAGCGCCGGGAGACATCAGGATTCTTGTCCAGCGGAAGTTTCTCGATGATGACCCCGTAGCTCTGCGCAACGGACAATGACGCCGAAGCATCGCGAGAGCAAGCGGAGAGAGGAGCATCCATCTATACACGCGCACAGTATATCCGGCAGCGCCAAATCCAACTGCACAAACCCTCAGTTAGGTAAAAAATCGCCCCTCTTCGGAACCGCCCGCAAGTTGCATTTTCGGAAACTGACCCACTAGCCAATCAACACCGCATGTCTAAGGACAAACGCCCGCCGCCTATACTTGAAGAGGCATGCCCGAACTCCCCGAAGTCGAAACCGTAGCCAACGGCGTCCACGCCCGCATCCACGGCCAAACCGTTGTCGGCGTACAGACCAGCAACAAGCCGCAGACCTTCAAGTCCCCGCCCGACGAGATCGTCGAAGCTCTGACCGGCAGCCGCATCGAGCGGGTCCACCGCGTCGGCAAAACCATCGTCGTCGATCTCAGCCGTAAAGATTCAGGCCGTAAGAAAAAACATACGCAGTTCCTCGTTCATCTCGGCATGACCGGCCGCCTGCTCGTCTCTACCCCCGACACGCCCGCCCCGCCGCACACTCACGCTACCCTCACCCTCAGCAGCGGCAAAGAGCTGCGCTTCGTAGACCCCCGCCGCTTCGGCCGCCTCTCCGTCGTCGCCCCCGACACCAGATACGAAGGCCCCGGCGCCGAACCCCTCACCATTTCGCTCGAAGACTTTATTGCCCTCTTCCACCACCGCAAAACCCCCATCAAGGCCGCGCTTCTCAACCAGTCCCTCCTCCACGGCGTAGGCAATATCTACGCCGACGAAGCACTCTTCCACGCCGGCATCCGCCCCACCCGCCACGCCGGCCGCCTCACCCGCGCCGAGCTCGGCCGCCTCCGAGACGCCTTGATCAAGGTTCTAACTGAAGCCATCCAGCTAGGCGGCTCATCGGTCTCCGATTACGTCGACGCCGACGGAGTCGCCGGCTTCTTCCAACTCCGCCACCACGTGTACTCACGTACCGGCCAGCCCTGCCGCGTCTGCGGCACCCCCATCAAGCGGATCGTGATCGGCGGCCGCAGCACCCACTACTGCCCCAAATGCCAGCACTGAAGCTGCGACCACGGATAAACGCGGCGAACGCGGATCACGACGAAGGTGGATCAATGCAGATAAAACCCAACTCGGTCTTCCAGACCCCTTTAGGAATCTGCATCGGTTCTTATCCGTGAATATCCGCGCTATCCGCGGTCGCCTTACCGCGCCGCCGCCTGTTCCGCCGAGACCGCCGACCCAATCACCCGAGTCCCCGCGCTCTCCTCCACCACCTCCAGCGAGTAGCTCTGCAGAGGGCTCATCTTCACCATCTGTTGCATGTAGTCCTTCAGCATCGGCAGATCCAGAAAATGAATCGTGGAGCCTGTCAAAAAGAACTTCCCCGGGCCGGCCATGTGGATAGAAGTTGCCGTAGCCGCCGCCAGCGCCTTATGCCACAGGCGCTTGAACTCCACGCACCGCGCATCCCCGGCCTTCGCCGCCTCGAACACCTCTTCCGGCTCCATGTCGAGAAACCGCAGCCGCATCGCCCGATACCCCATGATGCCTTCCAGATGCCCGCGCCCGCCGCAGCCGCAGTACGTCTCCTTGTCATCGAGCGTCACGACCGTGTGGCCGCCCTCCCACACCCCCGGCGCAAACGGATAGCGGCCATGCCCGATCCCCACGCCAATCGTCCACACCCGGATCATGTGGTCCAGCTTCCCATGTCTCGCTGCGAGCCCCGCCGCCACGCCATCCGCATCATTCAGAATCGTCACCGGCGCCTTGATCCCACGCTCACGCAACTGCGCTCCCACCAGGTCCTGCAGCCGCGCCCCCTTCAGTTGCGGCAGGTTGGGAGCCTCCTCGACCACGCCATTCTTGATCAACCCTGGAACCGCGACCCCAACTCCCGCCAGGTCGTTCTCTCCGTTTGCCGCCGCCACCACCTGCTCGCAGATCGTCTGCACCAGCGCATCGGTGTGCATCTCGATCAGCGCATCCCGCTCTTCTTCGTCCGCAGGGAAGCGCTGCAACTCCCCCACCAGCGTGTGATCCACCACCAGCCCGGCCAGAACCTGCTCCGATAACGTAACGCCAATTGTCTTCGCCATAACCCTGTGCTCGCCCTCGATCCGGTTCCCGCGGCTCTACTCGAACTTGCTCACGCGGTTCAACCCATTGAAAGCCGCAACTTTATAACATTCCGCGAGCGTTGGGTAGTTGAAAACCGTGTCCACGAAATAATCCAGCTTTCCGCCCAGCGCCATCACCGCCTGACCAATGTGCAGCAGCTCGCTCGCGCCTTCGCCGATGATGTGCACGCCGAGGATCGCATGCGTCATCCGGTGAAAGATCAGTTTCAGCCGCCCCGTCGTATCGCCGCGGATCTGTCCACGCGCAATCTCGCGATAGTACGCTACTCCCACCTCGTACGGCACGTCTTCTTCGGTCAGTTGCTCCTCGGTCTTGCCGATAAAGCTGATCTCCGGAATCGTGTAGATGCCGTACGGATAGAGCCCGGGATTCGACAGAATCTTGTCATCCCCGAAGGCCCGCGCTGCCGCTACCCGGCCCTGCTCCATCGACACCGACGCGAGCGAAGGAAACCCGATGACATCGCCCACCGCAAAGATCGTCGGGACCTTCGTCCTGAAGTCTTTGTCCACGGGAATACGCCCGCGCGAGTCGGCCTCGATCCCCACCGCAGGCAGATTCAGCTCGTCGACATTTCCCTGGCGGCCGACGGCATACAGCAGGGCATCGCCCTGAACCTTCTTCTTGCTCTCAAGGTTTGCTACGACGGTCCCGTCCGGCATCTCTTCAACCGACTCCACCTCTTCATTCAACCGCATCGTCACCCGCGAATCGCGCAGATGATAGCTCAACGCCTCGACGATCTCCTGATCGGCAAACTCCAGCAACCGCGGCCTCCGCTCAATCAGCGTCACGCGCACACCGAGCGCGGAAAACATGCACGTGTATTCCACCCCAATCACGCCGCCGCCCACGATAATCATCGTCTTGGGAAGGTTCACCAGGTCCAGGACCAGGTCGCTGTTGATAATGCTGCGCCCGTTGATCGGTACCTTCGGCGACGACGCCGGCTTGGTCCCCGTGCCAATCAGAATATTCTTCGCTTCGTACACGGTCGAACCGCGCGAGTTCGTCACCTTCAAATGCGTCGCATCTTCAAAGCTCGCCACGCCGACCAGCATCTCGATGTTGTTGCGCGAAAGCTGGGCCTCGGTTACATCGATCTCGGTCTTGATCACGTGCTGCACCCGGAAGGCCAGGTCCGCCATGGTGATCCGTTCCTTTACCCGGTAGTTCATTCCATAGATGGACTTGTAGTTGTACCCCGAGAGATGCAGCACTGCCTCGCGCATGGTCTTCGAAGGAATTGTGCCTGTAGAGATGCATGCTCCCCCCACCACCTCGCGCATCTCCACCAGCGCGACCTTCTTTCCCAGCTTGGACGCATAGATCGCCGCGCGTTGTCCGGCCGGCCCGGACCCGATGACAATCAGATCGTAAACGCTACTCATAGTGGCACATACTCATGGAACGTTTGCCCAGCGGCCAAGCTGACTTCAGTCCCGTTATCGGCCCAAACACGGCAGTTGGTGAGGGCCAGTTTCTTGATGGTGTGCGCATTCGCCTCGCTGTTTTGAAACTACCACACCGACATCAACGCCCTCTACCTTCAGGCTTTGACAACATACACTTAGAGGATCATGCTTCGCTACGCCATTACCAGCCGCACCATGTATCCGGGCAACGAGCTGCAACAGCAGGCCGCGCTTCTCCGCGAAGCCTCCCGCTGGGTCGCCGAAGGCATCGACTTCATCCAGCTCCGCGAAAAAGATCTGCCCGCCGCCGACATTGCAGTCCTCGCTCGGGAGATTCTCCAAACCATCGCCGCGAAAGCCAGCCCAACGAAGCTCTTAATCAACTCCCGCCCCGACATCGCCCTCGCAACCGGCGCCCACGGTGTTCACCTTACCGCCCACCCCGACGAGCTGACCAGCGCACAGGTCCGCAGCCTCTACGACTCCGCCAACCGCCCGGCTCCAATCATCACCATCTCCTGCCATTCCCTGGAAGAGGTCCACCGCGCCCACCTCAACCAGGCTGACGCCATCCTCTTCGCCCCCGTCTTTGAAAAAATTGCCTTCGAAAAAATCATTGCCGGCGAGACCATCACGCCCGGGCAGGGGATCGATCGGCTCCGCGCCGCGTGCCTGGCCGCCTCACCCATCCCGGTCTATGCCCTCGGTGGAGTCACCCTCGAAAGGGCTGCCGCCTGCCTGGACGCCGGAGCCGTCGGCATCGCAGGCATTCGCCTCTTCCACCAAAGTTAGAAGGTTGTGCTGACTGTCAACCGGAACGTCTTCCGCGGCTCGCGCAGGATATAGTCAGCCCCATAGAGCTGCAGCGCCTGCTGGTAGCTGAACTGTCCTGCCCCGGAGTTCGGGAAGTAGCCTTTGAACGTATTCACGTTATTCGGTCCGGAGTTCGGTACCGCCAGCTTCTGAGGAACATCCTCGTACAGCCGCAGCGAGTTGTAGGCATAGAAGATGCGGAACGGAGCATTGACGATCGGCAGAATCACCTGCAGCTCCGCGCCGTTCGACATACGCGGCACATAATTGGTCCCTGGAACGACCGAGAGTATCTCCGGGAACTTGACCGAGCTGCCACCAAAGCAGGCTCCATTCACGATGGTTGGGCACCCGTACTGCGCGCCGCTGATCAGCGAATTGCCGGCCGTGCTCTGCCGCAACTGCCCCGCCTGAGCATCGAAGTCCATGCCGAAGTCGGTAAAGAACGCAAACGTAACCTGGTTCACGATCGGAATCCGGTATTCCAGATTCGCAATGAACTGCGTATCGCCACCGATCGAGACCATCCGGTAGATCGGCAAGGGAATTATAACGTTGCCCAGCGCGGGATTGGCCGGGTTCAGCGGAACCGCTGTCCCATCCGGGTTCGTCAGAGTGAACTGAACATTGTTCGGAATAAACACGTACGGCGAGACCGAGCGGGTGTCGAACCCGCGAAGGTCCTGCTCGCCACCGCCGTACAGACGATGCGTGGGCGGCGCCACTTCGCCACCAAAGCCGGTGACGTGGGCCAGCTGGAGGCGGTAGCCCAGCACATTGTGGCCCTCGCGATTGACCTTCAGGCCCTTCATCGGGAAGAACTGGCGATAGCTGGCGATCGGCGAGAGGTACTTCACATTGCCGCCTACGCCCGCGATCTGCATCGAGATGTTGAAGTCCTTCCCGTTATGCGGGCCAACCGCGCGATCCAGACTGGAGAAAGAGAAGCTGGGTGTAACGACTGAGGAGATAATGCCGCTCAGCTGGTTCTGCCCCGCAACCCCCGACCGGAACGCAAGCGACTGGAAGACGTTGGTCGTATTCTGGTTGAACGTTGTCACCGACGACCGCGACAACGAGTAGGACACACCAACACGCGTCACGCCGGTTCTGGCCCACAGATGACGCAGCGGTTCGCTCGCCGACAGGGTCAGTCCGGTTGTCGACTGGTTATAGTTCGTCAGCAGCGACTGTTGCGCCGCCGACAGATTCCCGGTGGCCCCGGTCGTCGACTGGCTCTTCGACGGGTTGAAGTCGTACTTGGTGGCAAATACCTGTGCCCCCACTGAAATCGGCTTGTCCCGCAGGTAGGGCTCCGTAAATCCGAAGCTTATCGTGCGCGACAGGTCGCCAATGTTCGCCTGCACGGACAGCGTCTCTCCTAATCCGAGGAAGTTGTTGGTCTCGTAGTTCAATCCGATGAAGGTTCCCGACAAGCCGCTGATTCCGCCGTTCAGTCCGATCGAGTTCTTGCCTTTTTCCTTCAGCTTCAACAGCAGATCGACGGTTCCATCATCGGCATTCTGGCGGCTCTCGGAGTCCTGTTCCACCTTCAACGTCTCGAAGTAATTCAGCTGGTTCAGCCGAAGAATCGAAAGCTCCCATCGCTGGCTGTTGTAAGCCTGTCCCTCTTCCAGCAGCAGCTCGCGCCGGATCACCTTGTCGCGGGTAATCGTGTTGCCCGTAAACTCGATCCGCGAAACATAGAACATCTTGCCTTCGTCGATATCGATATCGAGAAAGATCAGCTTCTGTGCTTCATCGATCCGCGGAACCGGGTTGGCGACCATGTTGATGTATCCCAGCGAGCCATAGGACTTGCGCAGCTGGTCAAGCCCCTTGCTGAACATCGTTGCGTTAAAGTACTCGCCATCCTTCTGCGCGAACTGGGCCCGCAGCGCCTTCGTGTTTGGCGCATGCGTGTTGCCGGTAAAATTTATGCCGCCAAGCTTGTAGCGCGCACCCTCTTCGACCGGCATCAGAATGTCGATCCGCTTGCCCTTGGAAGGCCGCAGCGTAAACGGATTCAAACCGCCGGCGTCTCGCACATGAGTTGTGGGCTCGCTGGTCTGGGCCTTGAAGTAGCCGCGATCCCGGTAGGCCTGGCGCACGCGCTCCGTATCTTCATCCAGCTTGCTCGCATCGAAGGTTCGCGCAAACAAATTCTCCAGAATGATCGAGTGCGGTATGCCGATCGGCTTCAGGTTCCTCATCGCGCCGCGCAATGTGCGAGTGCTCAGGCTGGCATTCCCGTCGAATGCAATCTTGCCGACCTTCACCGTAGGGCCTTCTTTAATCTTGAACGTGATGGCTACCGAAGCAGGCGGAATCTTCTTGATCTCCGGCGTTACCGTGGAGAACTGGTGTCCGTGCTCGGCCAGCAGGTCCTTGAGCACCACAACAGCACGTGCGATCTTGGTCGCGTCGTACTGGCTCTCCACAGAAAGCGGGACCTTTGCCTTCTTAAAACGATCCAGAACATCGGACTGCGTCACCGCATTGAGCCCGGTGTAGTTAATCTCGCGAATGGTCGGCTTCTCGCGCACGTAAATCACGAGTTGCACGCACTTCGGCGTGTCGACGCGTTCGATTTGGACATCCTCAAAATAACCGGTGTTCCAGAGCGAGTTGAAGTCCCGCTCCACCACCAGCGGGTCATAGAGATCGTTCTGTCGGCTGAACAGCCGCGAAAGCACCGACTCCTTGGGGATTCGTCGATTCCCGATAACCTGCGGCTGGCAGAGAGTTTCCACTCCCTGCGACGACAACGGCGCAGTCGAGGTTCCAGGAGCCTGGCCAGCCAGAGACGAGGTGGCAATCATAGCAACAGCGAAAAGAGACGCGGCATGAGCGATGCGGGAGCCGCTGGAGCGCGTGCACACAGGTTTGGCCTTGCTTTTCAGGGAGCTTCCGCTCTCTCGATTCACGGTAAAGATACGCACACCCTCACTGCTCTAGAAATGACGCTCCGCCAGCACATCAAGCGAAGTCCTGATTATATGGGAGCGGCCAGCCGTTAGCGAGTTCG
>DATMPD010000120.1:0-4267 GCA_035567955.1 Edaphobacter sp. | reverse complement strand
GCTCGAGGACACGATCGGTATCCCGGATGCCGTGAACTCGCTGCACGAGGCTAGCAGAAAGATATCGGAAGCTATGGGCGCCACTCCCCAGACCAGGCCGGTGCCTGCAGCCCAGCTCCGGACAGCGCGAAAAAAGCCACGTCTCGTCCGATCCGGACCGGAAGCGCCTCAAGCTATCCCGGCTACCTGAACCCCACCCGCAACTCATTCCTTCGGATGAGGATTAGGTCAACCAAACGTTGAGTTTTCATTGACAAATATGCTATTTCGGGAATAGAAATAGTTTTGCAGGGCTAAAATTTTGGCCCCCTAGGATCGCGAACGATCCGGCAATAATAATCGTTTCGGGGGGCTTCTTTGAAACTTACCCATCAAATGGGGAGGACGTTGACGCTAAATGATTGAGACTGTCATTACCAACGTTCGTGTCACGGACCTCCGGTTTCCAACCTCGCGAAACAACATCGGCTCAGATGCAGTCAATAAAGATCCGGATTACTCCGCCGCCTACTGCATCCTCGAAACGAACAATGGACTGCAAGGCTATGGTCTGACCTTCACATTGGGCCGCGGAAACGAGTTGTGTGTTCTGGCGCTTGAGTATCTCGCGCGGTTCGTCAAAGGCAGGACGCTTGAATCCCTCACCACAAACATGGCTGCCTTCTGCCGCCAATTGACCGACGACAGCCAGTTCCGCTGGCTCGGCCCCGAAAAGGGCGTCATTCATCTCGCGGCGGGTGCCTTGATCAACGCAGTCTGGGATCTCTATGCGCGCTCCGAAAAGAAACCGCTCTGGAGACTTCTCGCCGAACTCGATACAGAACAAATTCTCTCTGCAATCGAATTCCGCTACATCGACGACGCCCTTTCCCGAGATGAGGCCCGCGCGATCCTCGAGCAGGGCCTTGCCGGCAAACAGGAGCGCATCGACCTGCTCCTCCGCGACGGATACCCGGCTTACACCACCTCAGTCGGCTGGTTCGGCTTCAGCGATGAAAAGATCCGGCAGCTATGCCGCAAAGCTCTGGCCGAGGGTTGGTCCCACTTCAAGCTCAAAGTCGGCGGTCATTCCCAGGACGACATTCGTCGCGGCCGCCTCGTGCGCGAAGAGATCGGCTGGAACAACAAGTTGATGGTGGATGCAAATCAGAAGTGGGGCGTGGACGAGGCGATCCAACGCACCCGCGAACTAGCCGAGCTGCAGCCCTGGTGGATGGAAGAGCCCACCAACCCCGACGACATTCTGGGCCACGCGCGCATACGTGCCGCAGTCTCACCCACGCGCATCGCAACCGGCGAGCACTGCCAGAACCGCATCATCTTCAAGCAACTCTTCCAGGCAGGCGCAATCGATGTCTGTCAGATCGACAGTTGCCGTGTCGCCGGCGTGAACGAGAATCTCGCCATCCTGCTCATGGCCGCGAAGTTCAACGTACCGGTATGTCCGCACGCGGGAGGAGTCGGTCTCTGCGAATACGTGCAGCACCTTTCGGCGTTCGACTACATCTGCGTCTCAAGAACGCTCGAGAATCGCGTGGTCGAGTATGTTGATCATCTGCATGAGCATTTCGTCCATCCCGTGCGCATCCGTCGCGGCCGCTACCTGCTTCCTGACGCACCGGGATACAGCATCGAAATCTACCCCGAGTCACTGGACCTCTACCGTTATCCTGACGGCGCCGTGTGGCGGGAAGATTCTCAACTCAAGGCGACAGCGAACGGATGGCGATCCGGCCGTGACGACGAATAGTACGCGCAAGTCGACGTTCCCCAACCCAAATCAACGTCCCGAGTTGCGCAGAAGTTTTTCACCTGGGTGCCGGCTACCTCCACGATTTCCTGGGACCCTAGGCTTCCATGAAGACGTCCTCGGCCGTTACCTTGCAACGATCTCCCGCGTTGCGATGGCCGGTTGTGTGTGCGATCGCGGCCAAGGCAATCAAGCCGAGCGCGAGGAGGCAGACGCCATTCCAGCGCCAGTGCACCCAGGCGATGGTCGCGAGTGCGGAGCCGGCCGCGGCACCCGTGAAATAGACGGTCATGTAAATGGTGTTGACGCGGCTGCGGGCTGAGGGGACGAGGCCGAAGATGCGGGTTTGGTTGGCGACCTGGGTCATCTGGGCGCCCATGTCGAGCACAACCACGCCGACCACCAGCGCGGCGAGATGGATGAAGGTTAGGCAATGGACAGACTCTCCGCCCCAAAGCAGGAGGTAGGATGCGGCAAGCAGCGACACGCCGAGGGAGATGACCCATCGGGAGCCGTGTTTGTCGGCCAGCCGTCCGGCGAATGGAGCGACGAGTGCCCCGGCCGCGCCGACGACTCCAAAGGTTCCGGCAACGCCCGCGCCGAGGCCGTAGTGGCTATGGAGCAGAAACGCCAGGGTCGTCCAGAAGCAGCTGAACGAGGCGAAGACGAGGGCGCCGATCAACGACGACTCCCGCAACAGCGGCTGGGTGCGGAAGAGCGTCCAGAGAGACTTCATCGCGTCGCTGTAGCGCAGGTTCTGTTTTGGGGGGAGCTTCGGCATGACCCTTCGGATCAGAGGGACGAACGCCGCGTTCATGACCGCTGCCACGACAAAGACCCAGCGCCAGCCGTGAATGCCGCTGACCCATCCGGCGAATGTCCGGGCCAGCAAGATACCTAGGAGCAATCCGGTCATGACGCTGCCGATCGCGCGACCGCGCTGCTCGTGCGAGACCAGGTCGGGGGCGATGGGGAGGGCGACATGGGTGACCGACGCCAGCATGCCGATCAGCACGCTGCCTGCGATCAGGAGATTCAGAGTGGGTGCTGCGGCAACCAGCAGCAGGGCAATGGAGACCGCGGCGTACATCTTCATCATCAGGCTGCGGCGCTCGAGTACGTCGCCGAGGGGAACGAAAGCGAGAAGCCCCAAAGCGTAGCCGACCTGGGTGGCAACGGCTACGAAGCCGGTACGGCCGGGTGCGGCGTTGTAGGTGGTGCCAATCTCCAGCAGGAGGGGCTGGTTGTAGTACATGGTGGACACGCCGACGGCGCAGGCGAGTCCTAGGAAGGCTAGGGGGGCGCGGGGGGGAGATTTTGTAGAAGTGGTCATACCAGTGTGCTTCTTTATAGTGTATGGCCTTGCGAACGGTTTCGAAAGAGTGCGAGCTGCGTTGGAGCCGAACTAGACCTTGCCTAAGGTCAGCTTCGCAATCGTCGCGAGTTGCATGAAGGACGTTCCTTCGTAGATCTTTCCGATCTTGGCGTCGCGGTAGAGCTTCTCGACGGGATAGTCCTTTACGAAGCCCGACCCGCCGAAGACTTCGACGGCGAGGCTGGCCACGCGCTCGGCTACCTGCGAGGCGAAGTATTTGCACATGGCGGCCTCTTTGAGGAAGTCGAGGTTTGCGTCTTTGAGCCGGGCAGCGTTGTAGACGAGCAGGCGCGCGGCCTCGATGTCGGTTGCCATCTCGGCTAGTTGGAATTGCATCGCCTGAAATTCGACGAGAGCTTTGCCAAACTGCTTGCGCTCCTTGGCCCATTTGGCCGCGTGGCCCCATGCCCCTGCGGCGAGGCCGAGCATCTGGGCGCCGATGCCGATGCGGCCTTCGTTCAGGGTCTCGATGGCGATCTTGTAGCCTTTGCGGGGTTCGCCGAGGACCTGTGCCGCGGGGACGACGCAGTCGTTGAAGTTGAGCGCGCAGGTGCTGGAGGCGCGAATACCTAGTTTGTCTTCCTTTTTGCCCAGGGTAAAACCGGGGGCATCTTTTTCTACGAGAAAGGCTGTGATGCCCTTGTAGCCTGCGGCGGGATCGAGGGTGGCGAAGACGATGAAGAGTCCGGCCTCTTTGGCGTTGGTGATCCAGAGCTTCTGGCCGTTGAGGATGTAGTCGTCGCCGCGTTTCACGGCGCGGGTCTGGAGGGCGAAGGCGTCGGAGCCGGAGGAGGCTTCGCTGAGTGCGTAGGATCCGATAGTGTCGGCGGCGAGGCGGGGGAGGTATTTTTTTTTCTGCTCGTCGGTTGCCCAGCGGACGAGGGCATTGATGCAGAGCGTATTCTGCACGTCGACCATGACGCCAACGGAGGGGTCGACGGCGGAGATCTCTTCGACCGCGAGGATGGCGTTGAAGAAGGTCCCACCGGCCCCGCCGTACTGCTCTGGAATCTCGATGCCCATCAGGCCTAGCTGGAAGAGTTTTTTGATGAGGCCGGGGTCCATCTGCTGCGACTCGTCCATGCTGCGGACCAAAGGACCGATCTGCTCGACGGCGAATCGGCGGACGGTGTCGCGGAACA
>DATMPD010000119.1:0-4501 GCA_035567955.1 Edaphobacter sp. | reverse complement strand
TGGGGCGATGCGCTGGGGCATCTATCGCGATGCCATCAACCCCGAGCATCTGAACGAGACCTTCATCATGGAGTCATGGCTTGATTTTCTCCG
Organism: Edaphobacter sp.; assembly: GCA_035567955.1. GTDB lineage: Bacteria > Acidobacteriota > Terriglobia > Terriglobales > Acidobacteriaceae > Edaphobacter. Next base: position 4,408 of record DATMPD010000119.1, on the reverse strand, counting down.
CTCGAGGGAGCGCATCACGGCTGCCGACGAGGCGATTCGGGCGCGGGTCCGCGCGCTTCACCAGCACGAGGACCCGCCGAAGACTACGTACCAGATCTACGCGAGGGAGGTCACTACCCCCATCCCGCCTCGGCGGGCAAAGTAGAGAATCTAAACGGCGGAGCCGAAGGCGAGATCGATCAGGGTCTTCTCTTCGATCTCATGGGCCTTGGCAGAGCCGGTCGCCGGGGAGGCGCTTGCATGACGCTTGACGCTCAAGACTGCACGATCGCCTGCGAGGCGTCGCAGCAAGGGCATGACATAGAAGAAGGCGCCCATGTTCGCGGGTTCTTCCTGGACCCAGATGATCTCCTCGGCTTCGGGATGCTGGTCGAGCGCCGCTTCGAGCTCGGCTTCGGGCCAGGGATAGAGCTGCTCGAGGAAGATGATGCCTACGCTGAAGTCCTTGCGTTTGGCGCGTTCGACGCGGAGGTTGTGACCGATCTTTCCGCTGCAGACGAGCAGGCGGCGCGGGTTTTTCACGTCATTGTCGGGGAGGACGTTTTCAAAGGCTGGTTTGCCCAACTCTGCGACGGTTGAAGCGGAATCGGGATGGCGCAGCATGCTCTTTGGCGTGAATACGACGAGCGGTTTGCGCCAGGAGCGCAGCGCTTGCCGGCGGAGAAGATGGAAGTACTGGCAGGCATTCGAGGGCTGGGCGATGACGATGTTGTCGCTGGCGGCGAGCTGGAGGAAGCGTTCCATGCGGGCGGAGGAGTGCTCGGGCCCCTGGCCGTCGTAGCCGTGCGGGAGCAGCATGACGACGCCGGAGAGCAGGCCCCACTTGGCTTCGCCAGCGGCGATGAACTGATCGATGATGGACTGTGCGCCGTTGACGAAGTCGCCGAACTGGGCCTCCCATAGGACGAGAGCTTCAGGATAGTCGCGGGCGTATCCGTATTCGAAGCCGAGGGCGGCTGCTTCTGAGAGCAGCGAGTTGTGGACTTCGAAGCGGGCCTGGGTGTCGGTCATGTGATCGAGGGGGGCGTAGCGGACTTCGGTTTCCGTGTCGACCAGGACGGAGTGGCGCTGATTGAAGGTGCCGCGCTGGGAGTCCTGGCCGGCGAGGCGGACGGGGGTACCGTCGGTCAAGAGTGAAGCGTATGCGAGGAGTTCGGCGGCACCGTAGTCGAAGGGGCGCTTGCCTTCGCCCATCTCCACGCGCTGCTCGTAGAGCTTCTGCACCTTGGGATGGATGTGAAAGCCGGCGGGGTAGCTGTTGGAGAGACGCGAAAGCTCGAGGACGCGCTCGGCCGAGATGCCGGTGGTGATGTTCTCGTCAGCTTTTGTGAGTTCGCCGCCGTGGTAGGGCTTCCAGTAGTCGGGGAGTTTCGAGAGCTTGGGTTTGCGCGAGGCTTTGGTGGCAGCGGTCTGCTCGGCAAGGAATTTTTCCTGGATGGTCTTGGCTTCGGCAGCGGGATCGACGCCGATAGATTTGGCGTAGAGCTGGTAGAGGAAGGGACGATTTTTGATGATGGCGTAACGGCGCGGCTGGGTGACGGTCGGGTCGTCGGCTTCGTTGTGGCCGTAGCGGCGGTAGCCGATGAGGTCGACGACTACGTCGGAGTGGAAGCGCTGGCGATACTCAGCGGCGATGGCGGCGATGCGCATGGCGGTGTCGGGGTCTTCGCCATTGACGTGAAAGATGGGGATGGGCAGACGCTTGGCGAGATCGGTGGCGAAGCGGGTGGAGTTGGACTCTTCGGGGTTGGCGGTGAAACCGAGGAGGTTGTTGGTGATGATGTGCATGGTGCCACCGATGCCGTAGCCGGCGAGCGAGGCCATGTTGAGCGACTCGGCGGTGATGCCCTGACCGGCGAAGGCTGCGTCGCCGTGAAGGATGATGGGGAGGACGCGTTGTTTACCCTCTTCGCCCATGCGAATCTGCCAGGCGCGGGCGCGGCCCATGACGACGGGGTTGAAGGCTTCGAGGTGGCTGGGGTTGGAGGCTAGGTGGAGCGCGATGGTCTTGCCGGAGGGCGAGGTGTACTCACCCGTGGCTCCGGTGTGGTACTTGACGTCGCCGCCGCCGAGGACACTGCGGGGATCGACGTCTTCGAAGCGTGCGAAGATGTCGGCGGGGGAGCGGCCGATGGTGTTGGTCATGACGTTCAGGCGTCCGCGGTGCGCCATGGCGATGATGGAACGCGTGACGGACGAGGCCGACGCTGTCGCGAAGACCTGATCGAGAAATGGAATCAGGACAGAGAGACCTTCGAGCGAAAACCGTTTGGTGCCGAGATAGCGCTGCTGGATGACCTGCTCGAAGAGGTCGGCGCGGATGAGTTGGGTGAGGACGTGCTTTTGATCGGGCTTTGGCGTGGGCTGCTCGATTTGCTCTTGAAGCCACTGGCGCTGCTCCAGGCTGGGGATGTGCATGAACTCGATGGCGAAGTTTCCGCAGTAGTAGGCGCGGGCTTCGGCGGCGAATTCACCTTCGGGAACGGAGGTGATGGGGAAGGGCTCGGGAGGGAGGTATTGGCCCAGTGGATCGAGGGTGGCCTGGAGATATCCCCAGCGGCGAAAGATGTCAAAGATTTGTTCGCGTTCCTGCTGCTCTACTGCCGGGGTTGATGCAGTGAGTGCCCCTGCCTTCGTTGCCATTGCTTCCTCGCTTCAGGTGTTGATATCAACGCGCGAAAACGCATTTTCGCGACTACTTCTATGCTAGACCTTTTTGGGGGAAGGCGCATGTTGCGGGCGGGGGATTGACGAAATGCTCTCATGCAATGCGTGGGCGGGCAGACCAACGCAGGACGAGTCCAATTCCGAGCGCAAGAGCAAGGTTGAAGGCCATCGGGGCGAAGCCGCCAGATAGGAGGGAACCGGGAAGCATGAATAACTTGCCCCGGAAGACCGCCTCTTCAGGAATGCCTGGCTCGAAAGAGAAGATGTATTGCCATGCGAGAAAATCTCTCAAAAAAATCAGTGCTGGCAACCAGACCGGGGCGTTCCGCCTGGTGAAGTAGCGCTTCATGACTGCTTATGTTCTCATGCCTGCGAGAGACTAGGTCGAAAAGACTTGCTTGGGAAAAACAAAGGCAACCGCAGATCCCCTTCGGGGATGACAACCAAGAAGAGCAACGACGAGAGCGGTCGCTATTAGAGCGTGGCGCCCTGGAGCCAGGGCTGGAATTCTTCTTCTCCGAAGCCGAGGATCTCGCTGCGGGTGAGTTTGCCGGAGGCCATGGCGAGAATCTCGTTGAAGATTCTTTGGCCGGCCTGCTCGACCGTCTCTTCGCCGTCGATGATGGTGCCGCAGTTGATGTCCATGTCGTCGGACATGCGGTTGTAGAGGGTGGTGTTGGAGGCGATTTTTAGCGATGGGGTGGGCTTGCAGCCGAAGACGGAGCCGCGGCCGGTGGTGAAGCAGAGGATGTTGGCTCCGCTGGCTACCTGGCCGGTGGCGGAGACTGGGTCGAAGCCGGGGGAGTCCATGAAGACGAGGCCGGGGGTGTGGATAGGTTCGGCGTAGAGGAAGACGTCGTTGAGATTGGTGGTGCCGCCCTTGGAGATGGCTCCGAGGGACTTCTCGAGAATGGTGGTGAGGCCGCCGGTCTTGTTGCCGGGCTGGGGGTTGTTGTCGATGGAGCCCTTGTGGCGGGCGGTGTACTCCTCCCACCAGTGGATGCGTTCGATGAGGCGTTGGGCGATTTCGGGAGTGGAGGAGCGGCGGGTGAGGAGGTGTTCGGCTCCGTAGATCTCGGGGGTTTCGGAGAGGATGGCGGTGCCGCCGTTGCGGACGAGGATGTCGACTGCGGCGCCCAGGGCGGGGTTGGCGCTGATGCCGGAGTAGGCGTCGGAGCCTCCGCATTGCAGGCCGAGGACGAGATTGGAGGCGGAGACGGTTGTCCGGGTGACCTGATTGGCCTTCTCGAGAAGTTCGAAGACGGTGGCGATTCCCTTTTTGATGGAGCTGGCGGTGCCGCCTTCTTCCTGGATGGTGCTGGTGCGCAGGGTCCCGTTGCTGCCGGTCAGGGTGATGAGAGGCTCGATCTGGTTGGTCTCGCAGCCTAAACCGAGGAGGAGTACGCCGGCGAAGTTGGGGTGGTTGGCGTAGCCGACGAAGACGCGGCGGAGAAGGTCGGCGGGCTCGCCGTGTTCGGCCATACCGCAGCCGGTGCCGTGGGTGATGGTGACGACGCCGTCGACGTTGGGGTAGGCGCTGAGGACTTCGGGTGTGAAGTGGGCGGCAATGCGGCGGGCTACTGTCGCGGAGCAGTTGACAGTGGTGAGGATGCCGACGTAGTTGCGTGTGCCGACGCGGCCGTTGGGGCGGACGATGCCCTGGAAGGTTGCGGATGGATCGAGAAGTTCGGTGGGTTGCGAGTCGGAGCCGATGGAGTAGTCGCGCTCGAAGTCACCGGTG
>DATMPD010000118.1:0-3334 GCA_035567955.1 Edaphobacter sp. | reverse complement strand
AAGCTCGAGCGGGATTGGGCGGCGCTGGGGCCGAAGCTGCAGGGAAAGATTCACCTGTATGTGGGGGACGCGGATACTTACTTTTTGAATGATGCGGTTTACCTGATGGAGGATTTTTTGAAGACTACGGGGACTCCGGGGCATGGGGTTCCGTATGAGGGTGAGGTGAAGTATGGGCCTCGGGCGGAGCATTGCTGGAATGGGGATCCTGCGTTGGCGAATGCTTATTCGCGGCTGCATTACAACACGATGTATCTGCCGCAGATTATGGAGCGGATTGCTAGGACGGCTCCTGCTGGGGCGGATTTGACGAGCTGGAAGTATTAGGAGACGGAAGAGAGGGCCCGGGGCTAAAGCCCCGGATTTTGGCGATGGTTTTTCGTAGGGCTAAAGCCCTACGCTTAATCCCAAAGGCAAAGGCAAGGCAAAGGCAGATCCCTTCGTCTGCGGCGAAGGATCAAAACTAAAAAGCAGATCCCCTTCGGGGATGACAACCAAAAAGGCAAAGGCAAAAGCAAAAGCAAAAGAAGAAGCAGATCCCTCCGGGATGACAACAAGAAAGGCAAATACAAAAGCAAACGCAAATGCGGGTTCTTCGCTGCGTAGAACGACAGGCTAGGGTGTAAGGGGGCGTTTTTGCGCGCTAGGTCTGGCGGCGGTAGAAGAGGCCGGCGGTGAAGAAGACGATCGCCACCATCAAGGCCAGGCGGGCGTGCAGCATGTTGTGGAGGCGAAGGCTTAGGAGGGCGTCGCCCAGCCACGCTGCGAAGCCGACAAACCAGATCCATGCTGTCTTTCGCATCATCGCTCATGCTCCAGTGAGAAACCCGGCCAGGTTGAACAGGCGCAGTTCGATTGCCTTGTTCTACACTAAGTAATAGAGACTCACCTAGGAGAAATACGTTGTCACAGCGCACATTCAGCATCATCAAGCCGGACGCGGTCCAGAAGGGCCATGCCGGGGCTATTCTTGCCGAGATTGAAAAGGCAGGGTTTAAGATTATTTCCATTAAGAAGCTATCGATTTCCAAGGCTCAGGCTGAGGGTTTTTATTACGTTCACGCGGCGCGTCCTTTTTTTGGCGAATTGACGGAGTTCATGTCGAGCGGACCGATTTTTCCGATGGTGCTTGAGAAAGAAAACGCAATTGCGGATTTGCGCAAGCTGATGGGCGCGACCAACCCGGCGCAGGCTGAAGAGGGGACGATTCGCAAGAAGTTCGCCGCTTCGATTGGGGAGAATGCGATTCATGGATCGGATGCTGAGGATACGGCGGCGTTTGAGATTGGTTATTTCTTCGCCGGGATGGAACTGAAATAGCGGTTGTTTCATCGTCGATACAACTCGGGCGGCAGGTGGGTGGATCGTAAGATTTTCCTGCCTGCCGCCTCACGCGTTGATGCGCGGGAAACTTGTAAGGACAAACGCAGATTTCTCCGCTGCCTGCGAGATGACAAGAAGCCAAGCGGCAGAAGGAGAGGAGATAGAGCATGGAGATGAAGCTGAAGCTGCCGGACGGGCCTTTCAAGGCTTATCTGTTTGATTGTGATGGGACGATTGTGGATTCGATGCCGCTGCACTATGTGGCATGGAAGACGGTGCTGGCGGAGTGGGGATGCAAGTTCGACGAAGAGTTGTTTTATTCGTGGGGCGGAATGCCGGTTGCCGAGATTATTGCCGCGCTGAATGTGCGGGAAGGGCTGGCGATGCCGGTGGACGAGGTGCAACGGCGCAAGGAAGGGATGTACTACAAGATTCTGCCGGAGTTGAAGGCTGTTCCGGAGGTGCTGGAGCATATTCACCTGAGTCATGGAAAGGTTCCGTTTGCGGTGGTCTCGGGGAGCACGCGCGACTCGGTGACAAAGTCGTTGGAGACGCTGGGGATTCTGGATAAATTTGAGACGCTGGTGTGTGCGGGAGACTATACGAAGAGTAAGCCTGATCCGGAGCCGTTTTTGATCGCTGCGGAGAGGCTTGGAGTGGCGCCGGAGGATTGCCTGGTGTTTGAGGATACGGAGATGGGGATTCAGGCGGCGACTGCGGCTGGTATGGCTTCAGTGAAGGTGCTGCAGCCCTGGGAGCGGGTGGCTGGGTAAGTGACTGGGGGTAAGTGACAGGCTGCCACCGGCAAAGACGAGATAAACGGCGGCCGGAGGATCCGATAGGGTCATCCGGCCTGCGATGGACAGGTCAGCTGGCCCGTGATGCAAACGATCGAACGCATTTACCGTTACCTCTTCGATCCCGCAGGTGGTTCCAGAGAGCACTACCTTGCGCGCTGGCTCTTTCTGCGTGCACTCGGCCTGATCTATTTTTCGGCGTTTTACGCGCTTCTGTTCCAGATTCGCGGTCTGATTGGGCTGCAAGGCATTCTTCCTGCCGGCGAATACCTGCAGGCGGTAAGGCAGTTGGGTGTTCTGCGATTCTGGTACGCCCCCACGCTCCTGTGGTTCTCGGCAAACGACGCTATGTTGATGACGTTGTGCTGGACGGGTGTGATCGCGTCGGTGCTTCTGGTCGTCAATCTCTGGCCGCGCATGATGCTGCTGGTATGCTTCTGCTGTTTTGTCTCGTTCGTCGGGGCGGCGCAGGACTTCTCCGGCTACCAGTCGGACGGCATGCTGCTGGAGGCGGGATTTCTTTCGCTGTTTCTTGCGCCGTCAGGGTTCTTGCCCGGATTTGGAAGAAAGCAGCCCGTGGTGCGGGCGGCGATGTTCCTGGTGTTGTGGGAGTGGTTCCGGATTTACTTTGAGTCAGGAGTTGTGAAGCTGGAGAGCGGCGACCCTACGTGGCGAAACCTGACCGCGATGTACGAGTACTACCAAAACGGGCCTCTGCCGACCTGGATTGGCTGGTACCTGGCCCATCTGCCGAACTGGTTCCACGTCGCGACGGCGGGCGCCACGCTGGTGATGGAGTTGGGGCTGGTGTGGATGGCGTTTCTGCCGCGACGGTGGAAGATCGTGTGCTTCTTCGTGGTTACGGGGTGGCAGGTGGGGGTGATTGCGACGGCGAACTATGCTTTTCTCAACTACCTTGTGCTTGTGCTTGCGATTCTGTTGCTGGATGACCGGTTTTTGGGGCGGTTTTTTCCGCGGCGATGGCAAACGGAGGTCGATCGGGAGTCTCGTGCTCAGGAACCTGAGCCGGATTCCCTTGATAAGGAGGAGGGCTCACCGACGAGGACGCTGTGGTGGAATCCGCTTCGCTCCGCTACATTCGCTGTGGTGCTGACGTGGATCTTCTATGCCACCGCGGTTCCTTTGGTGCGGATGTTCTGGCCCACGTCCCCGCTTCCTACTGGACCCGTTGCTGCGCTCGATCCGCTTCGCAT
>DATMPD010000117.1:0-7199 GCA_035567955.1 Edaphobacter sp. | reverse complement strand
TAGCCAGCGGCGGTAGATGGCTTCGGCTTCGGCGGTGGGCTTGAGTTCGCGGTAATCGAGTACGGGCATTTGGGCTTCCCTCTTTGAGAACAGCTATTCTATGGCGAAGACGGCGTAGACGGTGGCGGATTTTTCGATTCGGCGGGGATTGATGGCGAGAGGCTGGGTCTTCTCCGCCATGGGGGCGGCGGCCATGGCGCGCATGAGGGGGATGGGCGGCTGGGCCTGGGTTTCGTTGCTGGCGAAGAGGAGGGGACCGAACCTGACGTTGAGGCCTTTGGCCATCTCGCCGGCGACCGTGCGGGCGCGCTGGAGGGCTTTGGCGGCGGCTTCGGCCTGCGGAGTGTTCTCGTCCTTCAGGCTCCAGTCGATCTGGCCGGACTGGTTGGCTCCGGCTTTGACGGCGAGGTCGAGGATTTTGGCGGCATCATCGGCGGAGGTGCGGACAGTCCAGCTTTGGACTACCTGGAACTTGCGCTGGGCCTTCTCGGCGGGGGTGAGTTTGTCGATCTGGTACTCCTGCACGGGGGAGACGTTTTGATTTTCGCTCTCGATGGCGTCGGAGGGGATGCCGGCGGTGGTGAGGGACTTGACGATGGCGTTGGAGGTGCGGGAGCCGGCGGCGTAGGCGGCGTCGCTGTCCGGGCCGTAGGCGATGAAGCCGATGTGGACGGTGGCGGTGTCGGCCATGACGATGACTTTGTCGGTGGCGGTGATGGCGATGGTTCGGTTTGCCGCGTTGACCTGGATGGTCTGGGCATTCGCCGGGGCGGTTGTGAGGATGGCGGCGGCGAGGGTGAGGGCGGAGAGGCGGAGGATGTTCATCGGTCATTTCCTGTGGAGTCGATGGAGTCGAGTAGATTGGCGAGGGTTTGTTTGTGTTTGGGCTTGGCGGCGAGTTTCTGCTTGGGGTCGGGGAGGACGCGCTCGGGCGGTGGCGTGCCGACCCGGTCGCGGGCATTGGACTTGACGGCTTTGACCTTGGAGAAGATTTCCTTTTTCGGCTTGCTCATCTCGCCTTCCTTCTAAGGACTTACATGGGGGGACTTGGAGCCCCTGCGTGATTATGCATTACTCTTGCCTGCGAGGGGGGATGTCAGGCAGGATTGCAGATGGGAGACGGCTGCCGGGCGGGCTGCCGACCAGCGAGGTGCGTATGGAAGAGCGGGACTTTTTTGAAGAGAAGGCGGAGCAGAGGACGCATGTGATGACGTGTCCACACTGCGGGCAGCAGGGGGAGTATCAGATTGACTGGGTGGTGCGGCGGAAGAAGGCGCAGTTGCCGCGGGGGGCCGACGACCGCGACCGGGCTCGTTTTGCCAAGGCGCAGAGCTACATGGTGCGCCGCGACGATCCGATGGGCTGCAAGAATGTCCGGTGCAGGAAGCGCTTCGATGTTGTGGGGATTCAGTCGGTAGCGTTTATCTGATTTGGGTAGCGGGAGAGGAACGTTTGTTTTTGCTTCCGGTCTTCTGTGTCTTCGTCGTGTGGCGGAAGGACTGCTTTCGGTCGTGTGTCAGTTTTCGAAGCGCCGTTTTGGGGAATTATGACGCCAAGTTCGCCTTTGGTCGGATCAAGCTGCGAGCGTGTCATTCTGTTGACACTACGCTGATTTCTCGTCATCGTATCGCCGTCATAAGCTGCCCTCTGTGCATTTGCACACGCTATCTTCTTAGCTAACTTCTTTGTCGTCTTTGTCGTCAGCTCTAGCCACTTCTCACGTGGAATCGTCGTGGCTTTGGAGCGCAAATTGCTCTTACCCATGGCGGGCAGCAATAAGATCGGAGGCCCGCGGTGGCGATGTTACGGCTGGACTATCTCTCTTGTTTTCTCACCGTCGTTGCGACGATCCTGGTCGGAAGAAAGATGTGGACCGGTCTGGTTGTTTCGGGTGTCAACAGTCTTATCGTCTGTGTGATCGGATTGCATACGTCGCAGTACGGCTTTATCCCTGCGAATGTGTTTTGCATTTGCATCAACGTCTTCAATCTTCGGGCATGGCTAAAGGTGCAGAGAAATCTATCCGAGTCAACGACTGACGCAAACAGCGAACTGGTCGCCGGATGCAAACGAATGAGTTTCCAGCCATCAAAGGTATTTACGCATCGCCGATTCCGGGGGTGGGTGACGAGAGACGCGTTTTCCACTGGCGATCCTTCTTTGAGGAAGCTCTAGAGGAGATGACGGGCAAGCTGAAGGAATTCCGTGGTGCCCGCCCAGCCGGGGTTTTCGCAAACTGACTCACTACCTTCCTTGTGCGGTTTTCCTTACAATCGGGCACATGAAAATATCAGCGCGCAATCAATTACGAGGCACCGTAGAAGCAATCGTTCTTGGAGTGGTCACAGCGAAAGTCGGGGTTCGCGTCGGAGAGAACCTGATCGAGAGTGTGATTACTCGCCAGAGCGTAGAGGACTTGAACATCAAAGTAGGAAGTGAGGTCACGGCGGTCATCAAATCTACTGAAATCATGCTCATGGTGGATTAGCCTCTGATATGAAGAAGGCCGGATCCGAGTACAGCAGCTTTTTGAGGGGCGAACCAGCCATTGGCTTGGGGCGCGAGGCTCCATCCCTGTTCCGGGGGCGATCGGAGGGTGCGTGTGGCAAGGTTTCGGAACTAACTCACTACCTTCTTTCTCAGTCGTGGCCTGGCGAGGCAGGCTGTGATTTAATGTAAAGAGCGCGACGGATGTGGCGGTTGTCTTTCGGACCATGTCTTCGTACTAAAACGATACGTGGAGACCCAGAACGCAATGGCGAACACACTGCTTCCCATCGAAGAACGCAATCTGACACCGGACCAGGTGGAACTGCTGGATAAGCGGCGGCGGCGCGGCCAGCTCTTTCTGGTGCTCTGCTTTCAGACCCTGATCATCGGGACGCTGGTGACGCTGTGGAGCGGGCAGGATTGGACGCTGTCGCCGGGAATGACGCACCCGATGGTCTATTGGGACGCGATCATGTTTACGCTCTCGCTGGTCTTCGGTATTTTGGGTGTCCGCCTGAAACGTGGAAGCAACGAGTTCATCAGCTACTAGGTTGGGGCTATCCGAAGGCTGTGTGTTGTAGATCACGCATAGTTTTGGTCAGGGGTGGCTATACTGGAATTCTTGCAAATCTGATCCGCTTTCCGAGCCTACGCATCTATTCTGTTAAGAAATGAAGCAGATGGCTACGACGATGTTTTTGTCCTCACCGATCTTCGATGGAAACACGGCGGTGCTGGAGCCGGTGGAAGAGGCCCTGCAGACGCAGGGCAGGCTGCGCGACAAGTTTGGCCGGGCGATCACGGATCTGCGCGTCTCGGTGACGGACCGTTGCAACTATAAGTGTGTGTATTGCCGGACGGGCAATGAGGGTGCGCAATATACCGAGCTGCCTATTGCCGACTACCTCCGGATGGTGCGGCTGTTTGTCTCGCTGGGGGTGGAGAAGATTCGGCTGACCGGGGGGGAGCCTCTGCTGCGGTCGGGCCTGGTGGAGATGGTGCGCGAACTGGCGACGATGCGCACGGCCTATCTGCCGGACGGGACGTTCGTTGGCGGGACGTTTGCTGGGGAGACTTTCGCTGGGGAGACGGGGCAGAAGGGTCTGCCGCTGGATATTGCGCTGACGACGAATGGGCATCTGCTGGAAGGGCTGGCGCAGCCGCTGAAAGATGCCGGGTTGAACCGTGTGACGGTCAGCATGGATGCGGTGGATGCGGAGACATTTGCAGCGATAACGCGAGTTCCGCGAAGCTTCGACAAGGTGATGGCAGGAATACGCAAGGCGCAGGCGGTGGGCCTGGGGCCGGTGAAGGTGAACTGCGTCTTGTTGCGCGGGTTCAACGATGGGCAGATCGAACAGTTCGCGGAGTTCTCGCGGCGCGAGGGCGTGATCGTTCGGTTCATCGAGTGGATGCCTCTGGAAGAAGATCGCACGTGGAAGCGGGAGACGGTGATTTCGATGGAGGAGATCGTCGAGCGGTTGAATGGGTATCGTCCGCTGGTGGAGCTGGCTCCGCATGCGGCGAGCGAGACGGCGAAGCGATTTACGTTTGACGATGGGGTCGGGGAGATTGGAATTATTGCACCGGTGTCGCAGCCTTTCTGCGGACACTGCAGCCGGGTGCGGTTGACCTCGGATGGGAAGATACGGACTTGCCTGTTTTCACAGAGCGACCATGATCTTTATGGCCAGATGGCGCGGGGCGGAACCGATGCGGAGCTCGCTGCGTACATACGAAAGATCGTGATGCGCAAAGAGGCGCGGCATCACATCGGCGAACCTGGTTTTGAAAAGCCGTCGCGGAATATGGTGCACATTGGTGGCTAATGCCCGGGGTCTCAGACTGTCGCGGGCGATAGGGAAACTCATTTTGAATTGAAACAGACCTGATATCTGGTATGTTGCTGGATGAGGAAGACGATTGAAAGATAGACGATCGTTTGAGGTAATCGAAAGCCGCCAGATGGACCACCTTCGGGTGTTCCACGACGTAGCTCGGGCATTGACCTCGAGCCTGGAGCTGGAGGAGATTCTGGGCGCCATCATGGATAAGATGGCGCAGTTCTTCGGTCCGGAGCGGTGGTCTATGCTGATGGTCGATGACAAGGCCGGTGAGCTGTACTACGCGATTGCGGTGGGCGAGAATGCGGAGAGCCTGAAAGGGCTGCGGGTACCGTTGGGCGAGGGAGTCGCCGGCTGGGTGGCCTCGACGGGCAATCCTTTAGTGGTGCCGGATGTGGCGCTCGATCCGCACTGGTCGGCGTTTGCGAATAAACACCCGGACCTGAAGATCAAGTCGATCGCCTGCGTGCCGGTGCGGTCGGGAAATAAAACGCTGGGCGTGATCCAGCTGCTGAACAGCAAGCTGGACCTGTTGTCGGAGTACTCGATCTCGTTTCTGCGGATTCTTTGCGACTATGCGGCGATCGCGATTCAGAATGCGCGGTCGATGACGTTGATTCAGGAGCTGACGATCACGGACGACGTCACAGGGCTTTTCAATGCCCGCCACCTGTACACCATGCTGGATGAGCAGGTGGCTCTGGGGCAGGTATTCAGCTTGATGTTTGTCGATCTTGACCGTTTCAAGTCGGTAAACGATACCCACGGTCATCTGGTGGGCAGCCGGCTGCTGGCGGAGATTGGCGGACTGATGAAACGCTGCCTGGGACCGAATAACGCAGCCTTCCGCTATGGCGGGGACGAGTTTGTCGCCTTATTGCCGGGGATGGGGAAGGCAGCGGCGAGCGGAACGACCATGGCGCTGCGCGAGGATCTGCGATCGGCACGTTTTCTTGAAGGCGCCGGGCTCTCGCTGAACGTGTCGGGAAGCTTTGGGCTGGCGACGTATCCGGAGGATGGAAATTCTGTGCCCACGATTCTGCGCGCGGCCGACACGATGATGTACGAGGCCAAGATCACGCGGGACAGCGTTGCTGTCTCGGGCAAAGGAACGGTTTCCAAGTCGGCGAAGACTGCCTCCGACAGCGGTCCCCGGCAGGCGGTCGCGGGGTTGTTTCTTGAACGCGATTCGCTGCCTCGCCGCTGAGGCTTATTGTGGCGCAAGTGAAAAGACCCCGGGGCTAAAGCCCCTTGTTTTCGCGCCATTTTTCGTAGGGCTAAAGCCCTACGCTTAATCCGAAAAGCACCAACATAGAGATTGCAGGGTCTGCACCCGTTTAGAGCAGCGGCCCCTTCAAAACGACGACTCTTTCAACAGCATCTCTCATCGTGGCCGCGTGGCTTAGCTGGGGCCGCGGCGTTCGAGTGTGCTCCCGCGACGGGGTTCGGGTTTGATGATGTCGCGGTTTTCGGGTGAGACGGGATGGACCCCGAAGTCCCAGACGCCGAGGTTGATGGCCTTGTCGGAGATGACCTCCATAAGCGCGAACTCTCCGAAGTCGAGGGGTTCTTTGGGGGTGACTTTGAGCCAGTGGCCTCCGGAGAGGAGTTCGGTGGTGGTTTCGACGACGTCCTCCTGGTGCTGGCCGGTGCCGAGCAGGGGGATGCGGATGCTGGCGATGACGCGGATTCCCTTGCGGACGTCGGCACGGACGATCACGTAGCGGCTGGTGGGCGAACCGCCACTGGGATCGTTCTGCATGTGGCTGGTGGCGCCGTGGGTATCGACGGTGAGGGGGGCGCCGGCGGTGCTGCCGACGGTCTCGTCGCCGATGCGGAGGTAGAGGACGGGGTCTTTGACGTGGAGCTGGATGGGCGAGGCTTCGCCTTTGAGGGTAACGACGGGATGCGCGGCGGAGAGCGGGTTGACGGCTGCTTTCAGAAGATTGTGGCCGGTGTTGCGGTTGAGGTCGCTGTCGGTCTGGGCGAGGGGGACGAGTTCGGGCGTGCCGCGGAAGGTGTCGAGGGCGAGGGTGCTGTCCTCTTCGGGGAGGCGGAGGTCTTTGGCGACCTCGGGGGTGAGGGCGGCGCGGGCGGCCTCTTCTTTGAGGAGTTCGGGGTCAATGGCCGGCGGCGCCGGTTGCGGGTTGTTGGGGTCGATGGGGCCGGGTTGGGCGTGCTGTTTTTCCCAGCGTTTGGTGGCGTCGAGGTCGACGAGGGAGAGGGGGATCTCTTCTTCGGCGCCGCCGCGCTCGGCGCTGACGTAGCGGACCACATTGCCAACGATCTTGTAGCTCATGACGATCTGGTAGTTGCCGTCCTTGAGGATGAGATGGATGCGGTGCGGGGCTGTGGCGTCGGGCTGGAGGGCGGTGGTGTGCTGGGAGTAGAGGGCTGGGGTCGCGGCGAGCGCCAGGAGGAGGGCGGTGGCGACAATCTTCGGAGTGTTGGGCTGGCGGCTCATGGACGATCGCAAGTGATAACCAACAGTTTAGACGCTTGAATGTGATGGCGGAGGATCGCCCGGGTATTTGACGGATTGAAGACATGCCTTTGACAATCGGGTGGGGCGTTCCGGTGCAGGGTCGTTCGAGTTAGCTGGAGCACCCGAGACCAGGCCGGACGTAAAATCCTGCTGACGAGGGCCGGGGGCTAGGCGCAGGGGTTGCTGATGAGTGCTTGTTCGGAGAGGGCTGCGCGGGGTATCAGCTTTTTGGGCCTGCTTCTACTGGTTTCCTGCGGCGGAGGTTCCACGCCTGCGCCTGCGGCCGGCGACTTTAGCCTGACTGCAACTCCGGCCAGTGTTTCGCTTGTGCCGGGTGGAGGGGGACAGCAGATCAGTGTGAATGCCGTTCCAGCCAATGG
>DATMPD010000116.1:0-12495 GCA_035567955.1 Edaphobacter sp. | reverse complement strand
GTGAGTTCGTGGACGAAGCCGACCTGGTTGGCGTCCATGAAGCAGGGGTCGCACATCATGTTGCAGCGGTTGGTGAGGTCGATGGTGAGAACAGAGCCGCGGCCGTGGGTGACGGTGGAGGTGCCGTGGTTGTGCAGCTTCTCGTCGTTGTGGGCGCGAATGTCGCGGCCGGGGAAGACCTCTTCGAGATGCTTGAAGAAGGCGGTGTCGATGGACATCACGTCTTCAAAGTGGCCGTGGATGGGGCAATCCTTGACCATGAGGATCTGGCCGTCGCGCTCGATGATCTGCGCTTTGATCTCGCCGACCTTTTCGTTGAGGAGGATCTCGTGAGGGAGCTTGCCGTCGACAATTTGCTGGCGGATCTCAGGGATGCACTTGGGACATAGGGAGTCGGTGGTACGGGGCCAGCCGAGCGGCGGCTTCTCTTTCTGATAGCTCTTGAGAAGCGGCTTGTCGCTCCACTTGGGCGTGAAGCTGGCGTTCGGGCTGATCGAGTTCAGTTTGTTGAATACAACCCAACCTGCTCTGGCTCCGTAGGTGAGAGACTTCTCAAATAATTTTGCCTTCGGCATTTTGCTGTCTCCTAAATGTCTTTCTAGTGTCTGTTTGATTTACTGGGGTCGTCTTAAATTCAAACTAATTGGAAGCCGGATGCCTGTGAAAGTGTTGCGACTGGTTCAGGCTATCTTCCGCCGCTATAAGCAGATGCGGTGGGGAAGCCTTTCGATTCACACGTATAAGAGTACGCACATGGAATGCCATATCGAAGCAACCGGAATCGAACGGCGAAAATATGCATTGAACGGCAGCGACATGCGGTGGATGGGACGAGGCCTTGGCCTTGCCGGGGTTTATGTCCCTGGAATGTTGTTGCCGCTGGCGACGTTATTGAGGATGCGTTGCACGATGATGATTCGGATGTGAACGTGGCTGGCAACGTCGGGCAGGAACTCGTTGATGAGATTGTTGACGGGGTCGAGGGCGTAACCGGTGAAGATGCGGGCGACGGTAGAGGCGCCGTTCGTCGAGATACCGGGAACATAGAAGTTGGAGAGTTCGGCACCGATCGGGTAGTTCAGCAGGGTGGCGTAGTTGGGCATCGATTGGCCGCTGTCGCTGCGCGAGACGACGGTGCGGGAGATGGAATAGACGAGACGCTTTCCGAAGGGGGCGTGGGGCATGCGGAAGTAGCGCGGGTCCTGATGAGCGATGACTGGAATCGCAAAGGCCCCGAAAAACTGGCCGGTCGCGTCCTGTGTGTAGCTGACGGCGACGCTTTTGCCGAAGCCCTTGAGACCGGGGCCGTAGGCTGAGTGGGGATCTGTCCCGACAGTGATAGCGGAGATGCCAAGGATGGTGCCGAAGTTGACGGGGTCGGCGAGGTCATGGAGCGCAAGGTAGCCCTTTTGCTGCCAGGTCATGGGGATGACGATGTTGCTGGTCAGGAAGCGCTGGTAGGGATAGATGAGCTCAGTGCAGGGCTTGGGGACATCGTAGCGGCTGGGGTCGACGTAGACGACCTTCATGGCGGTGAAGAAGCCGCAGGAGTGGGCACCGCCGCCGGTGGCTTTGAAGGAGGCTTCGGCTACCGCAACGACGTCTTCCTGCTGGCCCTGCGCGGGGTCAGGCGCGTCGGGGAGTTCGGGCGATGGGGATGCGGGGAGATGCGCAGGAGTTTCAGGGACGGTGGGCGGCTGTATCTGCGCAAATGCCGTCATTGCAGACAGCAATAGCCCCATTGTCAGCAACCGACGCATTTAGAAGATGCCCCTCTCGCGCTGGTTCCATAGTACGCGGAGGGCAACGAATGCCTCTAGTTCTTACTATGGAAGAGGGCTTTATTGATGTCGGGCCAGAATTCTTTGAAGACGAAGGTGCCCGCATCGATGCCGACATTGATTCCCCACTTTTCGGCGGTGTTGGAAAAGGTGCGCTCGGGTGACGGGTAGTAGAGATTCGAGATGCCGGCGGCAGCGCCGGCACCGATGATTTCACTGGTATTGAAGGTATTGTTTCCGGCATCGTTTCTGGTGATGACGGCGCGGGTGAGAGCGTACTTGGTGCGTTTGAGAAAGCCGCCCTGGCCCAAGGTATAGTAGCGGTTATCTTGATGCGTGATGATAGGGACGATGGCTTCGACCATGTAATTCTCGACCGCTTGATCCACAAAGCTGTGCCAGTAGTAGCGGGCATAGCCGGCCGCGCCCTGGTGGAACTCCGGAGTTTGGTTGACGGCGAGCCCATAGCCCGCGAGGAAGGCGGGGATAAAGAGGGAGGAGTAGTCGAAGGAGTCCTGGGTGGCTGTGAGGAGCTTTTCCTTCGGCGTTTGTGGGGGAAGCTTAGTATTGGCGCTGACGGCGCGGAAGTTTGGAATGATGCCGAGGATGCGTTTGGTCTGCGGGGGAGGCTGATCGCTCGTTGACTGACCGCTCGATGATGAGGACGCGTTGCTTTGCTGGAGCGAAGGTGGTTCGGCTGCGGCGTCGTTCGATGAGGAGGTGTCGTACGTCGAGGCGCCGTGAGTGTTGCTAGCGAGAATGGCGCCAGGCGAGTCGGGGAAGGATGCCTGAGCCACACCGTAAACGGAGCATGAAGCAAGAAGAATACACGCGAAGTTGCCGGGGAAAATTTTAGACATAAGTAATCGATTGCGCACAGCTTGGCTTCGCATTATCAATAGACTCTCGACGAGCGCCGTTTGATTCATGGTCAGCGCGAATAAACTGCGACTGTTTCCGATGAGATTTAGTGTAGCGCGGGGCGGGCGGAACGGCAGCTGTCCCCTCTCGCTTTACCTTCATCGTACTTGAAGGGGGGCTACGGTTGCTGCTGCTTCTTCTTGAGGTGAAGGTCTACCAGGGCATCGACGAGGAACTCATTAACAATGAACCCGAACGCGGAACCGCCAAGCGAGGTGCCAAAGGCACGAGTCACTTCGCTGAAAGTGGTGTTCTGTGCCGGGTAGTACGTCACGGTGAGGGCGGCGCCAGCGGCGTTGCCGGCAAAGAGAGCATAGTTTGGTATGGAACGGCCGCTGTCGGTGCGGCTGATGACGGAACGGGTGGCCGCATACACGAGCCGCTTCAGGAAGGGGTGGCCCGGTCCCATGACGTAGTATCTGGGGTCTTGATGAAATATCGGAGCGAACAGAGAATTGCTGAAGACACCATTTGAGATGCCGTGTATGGCGCCTACGCCAAGCCGTTGACCAAAGGCCCCGGCATCGGTTCCATAGTTAGGGCTGCCATTGGTCAGCTGCTCATATCCCGCGGATGCGAGCCATCCCGTCATGGAGAAGAGGGACACCGAATTCTTTAGGCCGCCCCTGACCTTGTCGTGTACCGTCATCGGATCGCCGATTTCGCCCGGCAAAACGACCATATGGAGATGGGGTGAATGCTTGAAAACCGGTTTGGCCCCGGGGTCGAATGAGGCGCCATCGGGATCCGCTGGGCTGCTCGAACTGTTGAAGAGGAATCCCGGCGAATCGGGGATATCCAGACGAGTGCCGGCGGCAATGATGCCTGCGACGGGATTACCCGCGAGAGGAGCCTGAGCGGCTGCGAAGGGAATCAGTGCGAAAAGCAGAGCAAGTGTGGCGAAGAGACTATTCCTATTAAAGGAGTTCTGATTGCGTGTCGAGATCAACTAGGCACCTCGCTAAGAATTAGGGTTGCGCGCCTGTCAGACGACTGCAGAGGCGAGCCTCTCGACGCTATGCTTTATTGATGAAAGCCAGTAAAAGCGCGTCGTACTCGATTACTTTCGCTTCTGATGCAGACCGCAGGCGGCGGGGTGCATTGACGTTGATGTCGCAGGGATTAGGTCTGGCCCGCTTGTATATTTATTCGGGTCTGCCTTTTTTGCAGTGGACGGGACAGCCGTTACCAGGCGGGAACATGAACGGAATCGTCTGCGATGAACGTTGACCCTGGGGTTTTCGCGTCACTGAGGACAGCAGCCGCCCTGATGTTGGCAGCCGACGCATTGAAACGCCCCCTCTCGCCTTGGATTCCATGTATGTGGAGGGGACGAGGTTCCTACTGCTTCTTCCTTAATTTAAGGTCAACCAATGCATCGACGAGGAACTCATCGACAATGAAACTCAGCGCGGAACCGCCGAGAGATCCGCCGAAAGTCGACGCTACTGCTCTGAAGGTTGTGTTCTGCGCCGGGTAGTAAGGGATGGTGAGTGCGGAGCCCGCGGCGTTGCCGGCCAGGCGCGCGAAGTTGGGTGTTGCATGGCCGCTGTCGCTGCGGGTGATGATGGAACGCGTACCCGCGTAGACGAGACGCTTGAAGAAGGGATGACCCTTACCCATGATGTAGTATCGCGGGTCTTCGTGAAAGAGCGGGGCGAACAAGGACTCCCTGAAGAGGCCCTCCGAAGTGGCGCGTATGGTGGCCGCACCCAGTCGCTGGCCAAAGGCGCCCGCATCCGTTCCATAGTTGGGGCTGCTGTTCCGCAAGTGTTGCCATCCCGCGGTCGAGAGCCAACCGGCCGCAGAGGAGAGGGAGAACGAGTCTTTGAAGCCGCTTACAACCTTGTCATGGACGGTCATCGGGTCTGCGATTTCACCCGGTGCAATGATCATCCGGAGATGGGGGGCGTGCTTCAGGGGAGCTTTGGCCGGAATCTGTTCGATGGACGCGTCTTCGGGGTCTGTGGAGCTGCTTGCGGAGTCCGCCGAGTTGGTTGAACTGCTTATGAGAGCGCCAGGTGAATCGGGGAGTTCCAGACGCGAGTTCACGGCGACGACGTCTGCTGCGGGCTTATTCGCTTGAGGCGTCTGAGGCGCCGCGAAGGGTGAGACTGCGATGAGCAGAGCGAATGCGACGTGGAGGGCAGGTTTTGTTGACTGCGCGTGAAGGGAGTTCTGCCTGCGTATTAGGCCCAATGAGTCACCTCGCTAAATTGCGGCTGCGTATCTGCCGGAAAATGGCAGAGGTGAAATCCTGCGACGCTACGTTATCGATGCACGGCGCAGGCAGTAAGGTGCACTGCAGTCTTGATGTGTTGCAAGTGCACTAAAGTGGTAATGGTGCAAGTGCATTGAAGTGTTGATGTTGCCGGTGCGCTGAAGTTTTGCATAGCAGGATTATGTCGTGTCCGCTCGCATATTTTTATCCAGACCCGCTCGTAGTTTCGCAGCAAGCGGTGAGCCGTTACCAGGCGGGAACATGAATGGAATCGTCTGCGATGGACGTTGACCCTGCCTTTTTCACATCATCTAATGGAAAGTGGAGAGGTGCGTATGGCTACAGGAGATCCAAAACGACCGTGGGAACAGCAGCTCCGGGACGCGGCAGCGCATCTGGAGACGGACTTGAAGAACGTCGTGAAGTACATCAATGACGAGGTGGTGCCGGAGGTACGTCGGAACGGGTCTGAGGCGTTGCGGGCTGCTGCTGCTGAACTGCATAAGGTGGCGCAGCGAATGGATGACCATGCGCGCAAGAACTCGGCGCCTCCTCCACCCCCGCCCCCACCAAAGGATGCGCCGAAGCCGTGATGCACTGCCGGGCTGTCTCCGCCGCTGCGATATCAGTGTTCGCGCTGATGGCCGACGGCTGTCATCGGGAGACGACACGGGCCTATCGACCGCCACCGCCCCCAGCTACAAGCACGGCTGCGAACCATAGCGGCAGGAGTGCGCGGCCGGTGCATCCGGACAACGGCGATACTGCGGGGACAGTAGTTCCCTCCCCTGCGCCGGCACCGAATAGTTTTGGCAAGCCGGTGTCGACTGAGGTTGGGTTGGCGAGCTGGTATGGGCCGCCTTATGCCGGACGCAAGGGCGCCGACGGGACCGTGTACGACCAGAATGCAATGACCGCCGCGCACCTGACGCTGCCGATGGGCACGATGGTGCGGGTGACGAATCTGACCAACAACGAATCGGCCGTGGTGAAGATTACGGATCGGGGACCCTTTGTACGGGGACGAATCATCGATCTCTCGCTAGCCGCGGCGAAGGCCACCGGGGTTTATCGCGCGGGAGTGGCGAAGGTGAAGGTGGAGGCGTTTGCTGCGCCGGCGCACGTGAATGCCGATTCGGGTGGACGATGGTGTGTGCAGATCGGGGCGTTTGCGCGGGAGTCGGATGCGGTCAAGCTGAAGCAGGATTTGCTGCATCGCTACACGACAGCGAAGGTGATTGAGTTTCCCGGGCCGACGGGGTATTGGGTGCGGGTCAATCCCAAGTTTCCGGATAAAAAGAACGCGACCGAGGTGGCCGATGGCATCCATCCAAAGGACCCGGCAGCTGAGCCTTATCTGATTCGAACGGACTAGGCTTGTGGATGCTGGCATCCTGAAATTAGGAACGTGATTGCGGCGCGTAGCATGAGCGCTGCCCACAGAAACAGCAGATCTCCATTCGACTTCGCTCTATAACTTCGAAATTTCAGAGACGGTTTCTAGGCGATGACGCGTTTGCCGGTGCGGCGCTCGATCTCGTGCTGGAACTCTATCGCGGCGCAGTGGTTCGAGGTGTGGGTGATCTTGACGCGATTGTCGCCAAGGATGCGGGTCATACGGCCGCCTTGCATCGCCTGTATCGCCATCACCTCAGTGTATTGGATGGTCTTCGACGGCTGAAACCAGTAGTGCTGCCTGATCGCCATGGGGGTTAAAGTAATGGTGCCCGGCATCTGCATGACGCCGACAGCGATCGCCGCGACGAAGAGCAGCGCCATCCACCACGGGATGGGCTGCTTCCGGATGGTCATGATGTAGACGAAGAAGAGAATGTAGGCCGGCAGAGCGATGGCGCGGGACCAGGCAAAGAGAGGTTTGATTCGGAAGGCGAGGCCCTCGGCCGTCTGCACGACCGAGCCTTTGGTAAGGCGGCTTCCGTAGAGGAGCAGGATGGCGAGGCCAATTGCAATGGCTCGGAGCGTGCGTGGATCGAGGTGCATCGTATCTTCTCTTCCGTTCTTGTTATTTTTGATTACTTTCCGGGCAGCGCAGGCGGTGCGTAGTACGGCAGCTTCTGCTGCTCCACGGTGGCACGCTTCACACCAATGTCGTCGAAGAGCATGCTGGGGGCGATGATGGTCTGGGGGATGACGCCGAGCGAGTTCGAGACGTAGGGGTCGTTGCCGACGGCGACGATGCCGGAGCGCAGGCTGCGGTTGTCGAGTTCATCGAAGACGGCTCCGCGCACGAGTTGGCGGGTACCGTCGGCGTGGACGCGGTAGAGCAGCCGCGGAAGGAGTTCGCCTCCGAGAGTCTCCACTGCGTAGACGTCTTTATTCTGCTCTTTTGCCATGCCGAGCAGACGTTTGTTCAGTTCGTCCTTCGACACAGGCTGATCGGCTTTGATCAGGAGGACGCCGGAGCGCGAATGAGGAGCTTGGGCGGGGGCGGCGCGTCCGTGGCCATTGGAAATGGCGATGTCCTTGATGGGTTCGCGGCCGATGAGGAAGTTTTCGAGTTTGCCGTGAACAACGATGTCGACAGATTGCGCCGGCACTCCCTCATCATCGATGGTATAGGCGCCGAGGAGCGCTTTGCCGTTGAATTTCGTCTGCAGTGGATCGTCAGTAACACTAACCATGTCGGGAAGGACACGCGATTTGTAGCTGGAGGAGAAGGCGCCGGTGGTGCGGGCTGTAGTGCCCATCTCGGGGCGGTCGGCCTCGACATTGGGAACGAACAGCCGGGTGAAGACGTCGGCGGCGGCGTCTCCGCTGAACAGGACCGGGCCATGGTAGTCGTCAGCTGAAACGACGGGAGCATTGCGCAACTCCTCGAAGCTCTTAAGGTCTTCGATCACGCGCTTGCGATAGGCGGAGGCGCTCTCCAGTTCCTTCGCCGTGGTGGCGACGGTGCCGTTGTCGCGGCTGAGACGCATGCCGTCGGCTGCCTGCCCGCCAACGCTGATGGCCCCGTTATATCCGGTGTAGCCTTCGCGAAGCATCGTGCCTTCGGTATTGACCAGATAGCGGTTGAGGGCGATGCCGCGGATGCTCGCGATGGAGTACTGGACGTGCTCGGCGAAGGAGCGGAGATCCGGGTCAGAGGCGAAGAGGCCGCTGGCCTCGATGATCCGCCGCTTCCACTCGTTGCGGTCGAGTTCGAGAGCAACAGGCGGAGACATCTGCACGACCGGTTTGACCTGCGCGAAATCCGGCTGGGTCTGGGCAGACTGGAACTGCTTCAACGCGGCTTGCTTCGCGGAGAAGGCGCGGAGAGCGTTCTTGTAGGCCGTGTCGGTCGCGGTCCAGAGGGCGTACTGCAGCGCCAGGGGGTTGTCGTCGGTCGGCGCAAGCTCAATGGTGCCGTCGCCGCGTGTGCTGCTGCTGTCCACGGCATAGTCGCCGATGCGGACGGTGACGCGCACGATGCGCTGGTGGTTGTCAACTTCCTGGGTCAGCGCACCGTAGTTGGCTACGGCCTCGTAGGTGTTGATGTCGTCGAGACGATACTCCACGAAGTAGGGCCGCTGCATGCCCGGAAGCATGAGAGCCTTCTCGCGGTCGAGCTCCTGTTGCATTGCGCGAAGAAGCGGATCATTTCTCTGCGAAGAGGACTCCGCGACAGCATGATTTGTAACCGTAGCTGTGCTAAATAGGAATGCGGACCACAAGGCAACGTTGAAGACCGTGCGAATTTGTAACCTTTTATGGAATAAATTCATTACTGGCCTCCCTTTCCGCCGGTTCCTGCAGCACCCGGTGGTGGGAGGATGGGTGGCCGGGCGGTTCCCTGCGCCTGGCGCTGGGTTTCGATCTCGCTGACCAGCATCGCCGGGGCGACCGCGCTGACCGGAATGCTGCCCGATTCAGCGCCGCAGATGCCGTTGAAGATATCCTGCTTATCGTTCGTAGCCAGGATGCGATTGAGCGCAGCCTGCGGGGTGCCGACGATGCTGACGCCACGGACAAGCTCGTCCGGCCGGCCATCCACGTAAACGCGGTAGACCACCAGCGGAATCACCTGGAAGGCCTGAGGCGAACGCCGGGTGGTAACGGCGAAGCCGGAGGAGATATCCTCAAAGTAGAGACCGTAGGCTTTGCCCTGCTTTTTTGCTTCGGCTTTCAACATCTCCCGGAGGTCAGTGTCGCTGACGGTTTTGGAAGAGGTGACGATAAGGTTGCCCTGGCGGCCAGTAGGCATGTGGCCTGTCTCGGAGCGGCCGTGGCCGTTACTGGTGGAGAAGCTCGCGATAGGAAGGCGCGACATGAGGAAGGTGTCGAGGACGCCGTTCTTGATGAGATCGACGCGGCGCGCGGGCTGGCCTTCGTCGTCATAGCTGTAGTGGCCGCTCAGGGAAACGCCGTCGAACGTGGCGAGCGTAGGGTCGTCCGAGACGCTGAGAAAGGTGGGTAGAATCTGTTTGCCGAGGAGCTTGGTGAAGGTCTGACCCTCATCGTCGCCGCGCTGGCGCTGGCCTTCGAGACGGTGGCCCAGGACCTCGTGGAAGAAGACGGCGGACGCGCGGCCGCTGAGGATGGCCGGCCCGTTGAATGGCTCGGTCACCGGAGCTTCGCGGAGCGCCTCGAGATTCTTCGCCATGGCAATGGTCTTATCGGTAAGAGTCTTCTGGTCCGGAAGATGGGATACATCGTCGGCCTCGAAGGTCTCGGCGCGAAAAATATCCATACCATCGGCGGCGCGTGTGCGGGCAACAATCACCAGCCGGGCCACATGGCTCGGCGTCGCAACCTTCGCGCCCTCGGAGGAGACGAAGTAATCGGTCTCGGTGGCGGCCTCGAGCGCCACGTTGTTGAAGAAGACGTCGGGATATTGCTTGAACAAGCCGGAGAGCTCACGCAGGCGGTCCTGCCAGGCGGCGCGATCGACGACCAGAGCAGGAGGCGACGGAAGCAGCTCGGTCGCGGCCTTTTCGCTGGAGAAGTCGGCTGACCCATCCTCTTCTTTTGCACGAACCTGTTGCTCGGTCTTCACCTTCAGATAGCTGTCCAGCGCTTTGCCGTAGCCGCGGTTGGTAGCGAACCAAAGACTCCGCGCAAGGGCTTCGCCATCGTCGGTGAGGGGCAGCGGCACCGTGGTCAGAGCGCTGTTCCGATGATCGCCGTGCGTGTTGTCTTCGGCGGCAGTGCCGAGCCGGACCTGCACGTCGGCGATGCGGCGGCGGCTCTCGTTGGAGCCTGTGATGGCGCCGAACTGCGCTGCCATGGCGATGCGGTCGCTGTCGGAGACGGCGTAGCTAAGGAAGTACGGCTTGGGCTGCTCCACCCCAGCGGACACGCCCGCTGGGGACCCCGGTTGCTGGGTCGCGTCGGCGGCCGTGTTGCCAAGGGAGCCCATGGCGCGATGCAGCTCAGACTCCATGGCGTCGATCAGGATGGATGCCGGGGTCGGTTCGGGATTTTTTG
This sequence comes from Edaphobacter sp., assembly GCA_035567955.1. Lineage (GTDB taxonomy): Bacteria > Acidobacteriota > Terriglobia > Terriglobales > Acidobacteriaceae > Edaphobacter. The sequence goes on along the minus strand of DATMPD010000116.1, from coordinate 2,145 downwards.
TGGCCGCTGTCGCAATGTGGCTGACAGAGGTCATCGCCACCACTACCAGACCGGCGAAGCCTACGCCGGCAACTGCCGCTCTTTGTCTCTTCATGGGAACTGGAACTCGTTTCGCCTGCAAAATACGCCTGCTGCCGAGTGTATCGGAAGTGCTGCCGATCCGCGCGATGCGGTGCGGCTCTCGTTGCAGGTGTCTGACAATTGGACGAGCGAGTCGGATTTAAGTTGACCGAGTTGACAGGGACTAGCGCAAACCGTAGCGCCAGACAGTAAACCACACAGCCAGAGCGATGAACTGGGCGAGCAGGAGCGATTCCAGAAGTCCGAACGCTGCATCGCCCGTAGTGTGCCGGGCGAGAATCAAGAGGGCCGCGAGAGTGAGCGCTATGCCAACCAGCATCGCGTTCTTGCCATAGTGAGTTGGGGTAAGCGAGACCGGACGCCCGGCGGGGAGGCGGCTGGCCAACCGGGCGGCGAAGTCCCCGGGAATTTGTGGTTCGGGTGCAGCTTCAAGGGCGCGGACAATGCGCTGGTCGAGATGCTCCGTTGCATGCTCCATTGCGGATTGCGACAGGTCTTCCGGGTTCAATGATTCGTGCATGTCGCTCTCCTCTCTTGTGTTTGACGCTGCTGAAGGGCTTCCCGTAACTTTTTGCGGCCGCGGTGCAGATGGGTTCGTATGGTTCCGATGGGCATACCGAGGGAGTAGGCAATCTGCTCGTAGGTACGCTCTTCCTGATGATAGAGGACGAGGATGGTCCGCTCGACCTGGCTGAGCTGCTGGAGGTGCTCTTCGACCGACTGCTGAAACTCGCGCTCCTCTATCTGTTGCTCGGCGTTGCGATCAGGATGAGCAAGACGCTCCTCCCAGCCGGAGGTGTCGTCCGAGAGGGAGACGTGCGTCCGGTCGTCGCGACGGCGGCGCTTCCACTCGTCCTGGGCAACGTTGACCGCGATGCGATAAAGGTAGGTAGTGATCAGGGCTTCGCCGCGAAAGCTGGGCAGCGCACGATAGAGCCGGAGAAAGACGTCCTGGGCGAGGTCGTCGAGGTGCTCCCGGCTGCCGGTGAGGCGCAGGAGGGTGCGGAAGACCATCTCCTGATGGTCGCGTACCACTTGCTCGAAGCTGAGATCAGTTTGCAAGCAGAGTCAGACCTCAAGCGGGGTTAGACCACAGAGTGCGCCTAAAGTTTCACGGGTGCCAGTGAAACTTTCCAGGGGTGAGGCGGTCTAACGCGGGCAGAAAGAGGAGGTAGTGTTATGAACAATTTTGCGTTTAGTCCGTTTATTGTGCCCGTAGCAGGTTGTCTCGTTGCTATTGTCGCGATCGTTTCAGGCATCTGGCTGGATGGCCACAAGCGCCGCATGAAGTCGGAAGAACGCATCGCGATGATTGCGCGCGGGGTGCCGCTGGCAGAGATTGAAAAGATGCTTGGCCCAGGCGACGAGGAGAAGCCGGCCGTCAAAGATCCCCTGCGTAGCCTGGGCAACGCGCGCCGTGCCGGTATCGTTCTGGTCTCTGTGGGTGCCGGGTTGATTCTGTTCTTTCTAGTGTTGACAGCGATCTTGCAGGTCCGCGAGGTGCTGGCGGGAGCTGCAGCGGGGCTCATTCCATTGGCCATCGGTGTCGGTTTTTTTATTGACTACAACCTGCAGAAGCGCGAGCTGTCGCGCTTCGGGTTGGAGGTGGGAGCGGAGTCGCCCTCAGGTCCTCTGCATCGTTAGTGCCATGGAGGTTTTTGCTAGTAGTGCCGGTTGAACTTCCATAGGATTGCTGATAGTGAGTTGGGTTGACACCATGAGGCGAAGTTTCCGGAAATCGGACTTCACGGGAATCATCACCAAAGATTTAGGGCGTTCAACTCAGATCGAGGAAGCCCCGTGACGGCCTGAGCAATCAAAAAACATTTACATCCGTATGAAGGGCTAATTTCCAGCGCAACTCGATTCTCCATCCTTAATGGCTCCAGCTTGTCGCTTGCATGTTTCTCTCCGAGCGGTCCTGCCGCAACAGAAAGCCCTCTAAGGAACCCATCGTGGAACTTGTTGTACGCGCTCATACTTAGATCGTCACTCATGGCAAGGACTTCTACAAGCGACTGACCACCATTCTTCGAAAACGGCATGCATAGAGATGAGTCGTAT
>DATMPD010000115.1:0-19839 GCA_035567955.1 Edaphobacter sp. | reverse complement strand
GTACCGGACGATGGCCCAGCTAAAGGTCAGGGGAAGGATCACAAGTGACAATCCCGAGAGCTTCGTCAGCGCACCCGGCATCGCCCAATCCGCGAGATAGGGAATCACGTTGAGTACAGTGAAGGGAATCACGGCAAGCAGCGTACCGCGGGTAAGCCACTTCAGCTGCTGGCGCTCCAGCCCCGACTCGGCGTGGCGGTACCGTAACCGGAAAACTATGGCAGCGATGACGTAATACAGCGCGAGATAGCCAAGGGAAATCTGATCCAGGCGATGAAGCAGAACCTCGGTCGCCGACCAGAAGTGAATCGCCGTATATTGCAGACCGAGAAGGAAGACTCCCGGCAGATACAGCAAGGCGCAGATCAGTCGCCGTTTGAATCGATCGCGCTGGTCCGAGGCGTAGTTGTCCGAAAAGCTGACAGCAAAGTGCAGGAAAAGTGCCGGCTGTAACGCCTGCGCCACCATGTTGCCCCAGTCGGCCCAGCCTAGCTCGCCGGTCGATCTGAAGCCGTACAGCACAAAAGAAGCCAGGCAGAAGACGTAGAAGTGGATGGATTTCGGTGCGGTCCAGCGCCGGAAGAGCACATAGATCCCGATGCAGAGATAGACGAGAGCGATGAATCGCAGCCCCTGATTGATGGACCGGTCCTTTGGCTCCAGAATCACCTGAATATCGAGTCTTGTCGCGCCGTTCAGATCGACCGACTGCGGTACCGGCCTGAGGATGGAGTAGGTTGCATGGGCCCAGATTCCGCTGCGAAACATCTCTCGACCAAGAGACGCAACGCGCGGCGTAAGGCGGTCATTCACGCTGACGAGAACATCGCCGGTCCGTATACCCGCACGATGCCCGGGAGAGCTTGACGGCACCCTCTCCGCTTTCAGGCCGCCATTCGCCTCGACCCACCAAACCCCATCGGTCGGAACATCAAGACCGTTTTCGTGGTCGAAGTTCATCGCCGCCAGCACACAAGCGGCTACGGTCGCCAAAGCAAGCACGATGGCCAGTACGCGGGTTTGAGCTGCGTTTTTCATGAAACCCGACACTATATATGCACATCAGTGACCAAACCCATAAGCGCCCTGAATGCACTAATTAATAGTCACGCGGCGCTTATTTCTACAGAAAACCATAACCCATTCCGTAATTCACATTATAAGGTTTGGTGGTATCGTACGCCACTTATTGACGTATTGTTCCAGATAACAGAAGGTTTTACCTTCACGTTTTTCGCAATTTTCCGTGACATCACGAAATCATCCCCTAAGTACGAAATTTTATAAAAAAGAACCCGGCGAAGTATTAACCTTCCTGTAATATTACCGATGGATAAATAGCTGGGGAACCGACCTTGGCGTGAACGACCTTTCCGGATAGACATTTGAGGCTGAGACTGTGACAGAAGGACTTATCGAGATTGAAGAGGCTTTTGTCCTGGTCGACGGAGCGAAGGTCCACTACCAGCGCGCAGGCACCGGGCGCCCCCTCCTGTTGCTGCACGGCCTGGTTGGCTCCGCGAAAAACTGGCGCCGCAACATCAACTTTCTTTCGCGCGATTCAAGTGTATATGCCATCGATCACTTCAATATGGGGGAGTCGGAGCGCATTCCCGGGCTGAACGCGGGGCTTGAGGCGACAGCCGATCGTTTAGCTGCCCTCATGGACGCTCTCGGCGTGGACGAGGCTGATATTGCCGGACACTCTCACGGCGGCGCTGTGGCGATGATGTTTGCAGCACGTCATCCCGGCCGGGTACGCCGACTCATCCTGTTCGCTCCGGCTAACCCATTCTGCGATCTCGGAAACCAGTTGATTCGCTTCTACCAGAGCCGCGTCGGGGTTTGGTTCGCCCGGCGGATTCCTTTCTTACCCAGGATGCTAAAGGCCACCGCACTCAGCCGCATGTATGGCGACCCCTCGCGGGTTTCCTCGGACGCACTCGACGGATACACGCAGGGTCTGCATATCCCCGGCACGGTGGATCATGTGCTGCAGATTGTTCAGCGCTGGTTCGTGGATATGGGGCTGCTTCGTTCGGCTTTGACAAGACTGACGACAAAGCCAACCCTGCTGATCTGGGGTGACCGCGATCGTGCCGTTGGCGTGAACTCCGGGCGCGAGCTGCAGCGAACTCTTCCGCAGTCGCGTCTGATAGTGCTGCCCGGCGTTGGTCATATCCCCTTCGAAGAGATGCCCGACCTCTGCAACCAGGCGATGCGCGACTGGCTCATCAATCCCGCGCCGTCGGAGAGTCATGCACCCGGCGCTCCCTTCCGCAGTCAGCCGGTCGAACGCGTGACACCGGAAGTTCGCGGCGCAGCTTGATCTAGCTCAATCCCAATCTCACTCCGCAACCACGATCGGATCTCCTCCTGCATAAGGTTCAGCTTTGGACCCGGTGAATCGGTCGTTCCTTGAAAGAAGTGGTCGGCTCCCGCAATCCAAACCAGCCGCTTCGGCTCGGGAGCGCGTTCGAAGATTCCTTCCATCACGTCGCGTGGACCGTACTGATCGTGATCTCCGCTGATGAAGAGCTTCGGCGCGGTGCATTTGGGCAGAAACCCGTAGCTGTAGTCGCGGCCCTCCGCCCGGACCGGCACACCGAGGCCGATCAATCCCTTGACCCGTGGATCCCCGCAGCAGGCGCGCAAGCCGACGTTCGAGCCAAAGGAGAAGCCTGCGAAAAGAATCGGGCGATGGAAGTTCTGTTCCATCCAATGCAGCGCGGCTTGAACGTCCTCCTGCTCGCCGTATCCCTCATCGTGGCTACCTTCACTCAACCCAACGCTGCGAAAGTTGAACCGAAGCACTGGGAGCCCAAAGGAAGAAAACGCCTTCATCGTGTGGTAGACGACCTTGTTGTGCATCGTGCCGCCTCCGTGTGGATGGGGATGGCAGACAAGCGCGGCAAAGGGAGCGTCAGTGTGGCCAGTATTTAAAAGAGCCTCCAGGCGTCCGGCCGGACCGCGAAGATCATCGATGGATTTGATTTGCGAAGAGGTGGTTTGCGTCATCTCTAGACAGTTTATCGGGAGTCGCACTTACGCATTATTTACAAGCGATAACGTATGCTGGGACACATGGCAATCGACCCCATTCAACTGACCAAAAAGCTCGTGGACATCGAATCCACCACCTACTGCGAGGGGCCGGCCGGCGCTTTTCTCCATGAGTATCTGACGTCCCAGCGCTATGCCGTCGAACGCATGCCGGTAGAACAACCGGATCGCGCGTGTACTCCAGGCGCGGGAAGCGGAGAGCGGTTCAACGTCTACGCGGCCCTTCCCGGCGTCACGCCGGATATAGTGCTTTCGACCCACATCGACACGGTCCCTCCTTTCTTCGGTGCGAGCGAGGACGATGAATTCCTCTACGGCCGCGGCTCCTGCGATGCAAAGGGCATCATCGCAGCGCAGGTAGCGGCGGCGGATCAACTGCGCGAGGCAGGTGTCAAGGTCGGGCTGCTCTTCCTGGTCGGTGAGGAGCGCGATTCAGCAGGTGCTGTCGTCGCCAACAAGACGCCCAAGGGATCAAAGTTTCTCATCAACGGCGAACCCACAGACAATCGCCTCGCTCTCGCGTCCAAGGGTGCCCTCCGGGTCGAACTGCGTGCCAAGGGACGCATGGCGCACTCTGCTTATCCCGAGCTTGGCGACTCCGCCATCAACAAGCTGATTGAGGCGCTCCACGACGTGCTGGCCATGCCATTGCCGGTCGAGCCCGAGATCGGCCCATCGACTCTCAACATCGGCCTGATCGAAGGCGGCCGCGCACCGAACGTCATCGCAGACAAAGCCGAGGCTCACATCCTGGTTCGCCTGGTGGGTCCGTCCGAGGATACAAAGAAAGCCATTCTCGCAAAGGTAGGCGACCGCGCCGACGTCGCCTTCAGCCTCGACCTGCCCTTCGTCCGGATGCGCAAGATGGACAATCTTCCGACGATGATCGCCAGCTTCACGACGGATATTCCCATGCTGACAGCATGGGGCGAGCCGTTCCTTCTCGGCCCCGGTTCCATCCACGTCGCCCACACCCCCGACGAAAAGATCGCCAAGAACGAGCTGCTGGAAGCGGTCGACTTATACGTTGAACTCGCAACGAGCCTGACCCGGAGCCTCTAGTCTGCTCATGCATCCTCTGCGCAAACTCCTGACCTTCCTCGTCGCTCTTGTAGTCCTGATGATTGTCGACGCTGCTTTCGTTTATCGCAGCATTCCCACTACAAATACAAACCTCATGCACTTCGACGCCATCATTGTTCTTGGCACTCCTGCGAACCCGGACGGAACGCCGTCACCAGAGCAGCGGGAACGCACCCTCGAAGGCGTTCGCGAGTTCAAAGCCAGCGTCGCTCCTCATCTCATCTTCACCGGCGGCCCGGCGCACAACCAGTTTGTCGAGGCGCACACCATGGCTATGCTCGCCCTCGCCCAGTCCGTTCCGCCCGACGCCCTCCTCGAAGAAGGTCAGGCCCAAAACACAGTTCAAAACATCTTTTACAGCCAGCGCATCATGGCCGCGCATGGCTGGACCAGCGCCGAGGTCGTCAGCTCACCCAGCCATCTTCCGCGCACCGCTCTTATTCTGAAACACTTTTCGATGCAGTGGAGCACCCATCCCGCTCCATGGCCGCCCGAATACACCTTCTGGCAACGCGCGGCTCATTTCATCGTCGAAGCAGAGTATTGCCTCAGACTGCAGATCTTTGGCTTTCCCTCGACGCGCTTTCTGCCACATTTGGGCTAGCCCTATTCGACAAAATGTCGCGTTACATGTAACAATCGCACTATGAAGACTCCCACTAAGCGCGCAAAGAGGACCGGCGCCGAAGAGAAGAAGGCTGGGGCGCGCGATCGGGTTCGCAAGCATCGCGAATTCTTGCGTGCCCGCGGTCTGCGCCCTATTCAGATATGGGTACCCGACACGCGCAGACCAGGTTTCGCTGAGGAAGCCCGGCGTCAATCACTCGCCGTAGCAGGTGATAAGAAGCACGAAAAGGAAATCTTCAGCTTTATCGACGCCGTTCTGGAAGGCACGGAATGGAGCTAAAGCGGGGCGATGTTGTGCTTGTGAGTGCTCCTGGAAGTTACGGAAAACCAAGGCCGGGTGTCATCGTTCAATCCAATTATTTTAAAGATACTGGATCGCTTACAGTTCTCCTGATGACGAGCCATCTGCATGACGGCCTGCCTCTTGTTCGCCATAGAATTATGCCCTCCAGTGTGAATGGTCTGCTCTCGGTCAGCGAGGTCATGATCGACAAGCTATTCACTATTCCGAGAGAGCGTCTGCGACAGAAAATCGGCCATCTCTCAAGCACGGAAATGGTAGAGATCACTGCTTCGTTGGCACTCTTTCTCGGTATGTAACAAAACCATGTCGCTATCCCGACACCACGTGAAACGGAAGATTACCCGCATTATCCTCGTCCAGCACAGCCGTCTCATCAGGATTGGCCGGGTTGTAGCGCAGGTTCACCTTCGGCTCGCCCTTACTTTTTGTCTCCGCCTCATGGTGCGTCATCGCGACGCTGCGCAGATAGCCGCCGTAGTATTCCCCATTTAATTTGAAATGAAATCCGGCCTCGATCTGATACGGCGTGCCCGTCATCGCGACATCCTCATCCGCGTTGAGCACCTGCCAATGATTCACCTCACCCTGTGCCGTCGGCCAGCTCTTAGCCGCAGCCAGTTTCTTCTCTCGTGCACGTCGGCGAAGCGACCGCTTAATCCCGTCGATGAAAAACACCGCAGCCATTTGGCTTACGATTCTAATACCCTGCGGCAAGGATGCCCGCGAGGCCCCCAGGGGAAACTTGTCACCTTGTAGACCCAATCCTTCGCGCTCGTCACTACGATCTGTGGGGGGGAATCTGGGCGAATTCCGACCCACTTATCCTCAGCGAAGCCGACGCTGCCAACGCCTTAGAATAGGTGCATGGCAGCAGAGTTTACCCATCTTCATCTCCACACCGATTACTCCCTCCTCGATGGCGCCTGTGACGTAGACAAACTCGCCGGACACCTCAGTAAAATCGGGCAAACCGCCGCTGCCATGACCGATCACGGCAACATCTTCGGCGCAGTCCACTTCTTCGACGCCATGCAGAAGAAGGGGCTGAAGCCCATTCTCGGCTGTGAACTCTACATCTGCAAAAACGACGACCACCGCGCTCCATTCAACGACGACAAGTACAACCACCTCCTCGTCCTCGCCGAAAACGAAGCCGGCTACCGCAACCTCGTCCGTCTCACCAGCGAGGGCGCCCTCCACGGCTTCTACCGCAAGCCCCGCGTCTCAAAGGCCTTCCTGGCCAAACACTCCGAAGGCCTCATCGGCTTCTCCGGCTGCCTCGCCGGCGAGGTGAACCAGCACCTGATGGCAGGGAAGTACGACGAGGCTAAACGCACCGCCGGCTTCTACGAAGACCTCTTCGGGAAAGGGAACTACTTCCTCGAGATCCAGGACCACGGCCTCGCTCCCGACAAGGCAGTCTGTGATGCCCTCTTCAAGATGGAGCGCGAGCTTAACATCCCGTTGATCGCCACCAACGACAGCCACTATGTCGCCGCCGACGACTCACGCGCCCACGAGATCCTTCTCTGCGTGCAAACCGCGGGCAGCATGAACGACCCCAAGCGCTTCAAGTTCGACACGCAGGAGTTCTACATCAAGAGCGCCGAAGAGATGCTGCGCACATTCTCCCAGACGCCTGAGGTTTGCACGCGCACCATGCAGTTCATTGACCGCTGCCACCTCAAGATGGCCAAGGTCGACAACCCGTTCCCGGACTTCATCGTCCCCGAGGGCGAGACGCTCGACAGCTACTTCGAACAAGTCTGCCGCGAAGGCCTGAAGATGCGCCTCGACACCGCCGTCGCCCATCTCCGCGAACGCGGCATCCTCAAGAGAACCATCCCCGAATACCACGAGCGCCTGAATCGCGAACTGGACATCATCAAACAGATGAAGTTTCCGGGCTATTTCATGATCGTCTGGGACTTTATCAAGTATGCGCGCGAGCACGACATCCCTGTCGGCCCCGGCCGAGGCTCCGCCGCCGGCTCACTCGTCGCCTACGTGATGCAGATCACCGACATCGACCCACTCCAGAACGAGCTCCTCTTCGAGCGCTTCCTCAATCCCGAGCGCATCTCGATGCCCGATATCGATATCGACTTCTGCATGAACCGCCGCGGCGAGGTCATCGACTACGTCACCCGCAAGTACGGCCGCGACCAGGTAGCCCAGATCATCACCTTCAACACCATGGCCGCGAAAGCCGCGATCAAAGACGTAGGCAGAGCCTTAGACATGCCCTACGGCGAGGTCGACCGCATCGCCAAGATGATCCCCACCACCATCGGCATCACCATCGATCAGGCCCTCAAAGACTCGCCGATGCTCGCCACCGCGTACGAAGACCCGAAGATCAAAGAACTCATCGACGCCGCCCTCCGCCTCGAAGGCCTCGTCCGCGGAGCAGGCGTGCACGCCGCCGGCGTCGTCATCGCGCCCAAGCCGCTCACCGAACTCGTCCCTGTCACCCGCGCCAAGAACGACGACATCGTCACCGCCTACGACATGAAGGCCGTCGAAAAGATGGGCCTGCTGAAGATGGACTTCCTGGGCCTGACGACCCTCACGATCATCGACGACGCTCTCAAGCTCATCAAGTCAACTACCGGCACCGACCTGGACATGGCGATGGTGCCGCTCGACGACGCCGAGACCTACGAAAAAGTCTTCCACCGCGCGCTCACCTCCGGCGTCTTCCAGTTCGAATCCGGCGGCATGCGCGACGTTCTCCGCCGCTACAAACCCAACTCCATCGAGCACCTCACCGCGCTCAACGCCCTCTATCGCCCCGGCCCGATGAGCATGATCGACGACTTCATCGAGCGCAAGTGGGGACGCCGCGAGGTCGCCTATCTGCTTCCCGAACTCGAGCCCCTTCTCCGCGAAACCCTCGGCGTCATGGTCTACCAGGAACAGGTCATGCAGATCGGAAACGTTATCGGCGGCTATTCTCTGGGCGGCGCCGACCTCCTCCGCCGCGCCATGGGCAAAAAAGATGCAGCCGAGATGGCCAAGCAGCGCGAGCTCTTCATGGCCGGAGCCGCCGCCCGCAGCTTCCCCAAAGCCAAGGCCGGCGAGATCTTCGACCAGATGGAAAAGTTCGCCGGTTACGGCTTCAATAAATCACACTCCGCCGCCTACTCGCTCCTCGCCTATCACACCGCATGGCTCAAGACGCACTACCCGGTCGAGTTCATGGCCGCGCTGCTCACCTCCGAAACCAGCAAGCCCGAAAACGTAGTCAAGTACATCTCCGAGTGCCGCGAGATGAACATCCCCGTCGTCCCGCCCAACGTGCAGGTCTCCGACGCCAACTTCACTCCGATCATCACGTCGACAGGCAAAGCCATCGGCTTCGGCCTCGCCGCCATCAAGAACGTCGGTCACAACGCCATCGAATCGATCATCAACGCACGCGTCGCGTTGCAGGCAGCAGGGAGGCAGGGCTTCTCCAGCCTCTACGAGTTCTGCGAAAAAGTAGACCTCCGCCTGCTCAACAAGCGCGTCCTCGAATCCCTTATCAAAGCCGGAGCCATGGACGCCTTCGGCGGCCGCGCACAACTCTGCGCCGCACTCGATAAAGCCATGGAGCGTGCCCAGAAATCCCAGCGCGACGAAGCCGCTGGCCAGCACGGACTCTTCGGTATCTTCGACGCCGACATCCACACCTCCTCAAACGGAAACAAAGAAGACACCCTTCCCAGCGTAGCCGAGTGGGACGAGCACACCCGCCTGCAAAACGAAAAAGAGGTCCTCGGCTTCTTCGTCTCCGGCCACCCCATGGACAAGTACCGCGAGAAACTCCGCAACATGAAGGTCGTCGACACCGTCACCGCCTGCGAGATGAAGCCCGAGCCGCAAACCTTCCGCCGCCGCGGCGAAGAGCCGCAAAACGAAATCTCTATCGCCGGCGTCATCACCGGCCTTAAGGTTGCCAAATCCAAACGCTCAGGCGAACTCTACGCTCAGGCCACGCTCGAAGACACCGTAGGCAAGATCGAACTCATCGCCTTCTCGGCCAACTACGAGAAACTTAAAGACAAGCTGAAGATCGACGTTCCGGTTGTCGTCCGCGGCGTTCTGCGCGGCGAAGAAGATTCCGCCCCGAAGCTCTCGCTCTCGAACATTCAGGCTCTCGAGGACGTCAAGATCAAGCTTCCGGATTCACTCCGTATCAAGGTCCCGCTCCACAATCCCGATGCCGCGCTGCTGGAAAAAATTCACGCGGTCCTGCTCAACGCACCCGGCAAAGGCAAAGTTCTTCTCGACCTCGAAGAGCCCGGCGAGTTCTGCGCCGTCCTCGAACCCCACAACATGATGGTCGCCGCCGACCGCCTCTTCATCGACCACATCGAAGAACTCGTCGGTCGCGGCGGTGTTCGCGTCCTCGACTAGAGAACCGCCCTCAACACCACCAAAACCGGCGCTGCGAAGGCTGAGAGGCTTTTGAGGCGCAATTCAAAGTGCATCTCAAGAAAACTCTTCGTTTGGAATACCCCCTTAGTGGAGTAGAGCGAATCCTTTGTGCCGGTCATAATGACTTGAGAGGATCCTCCCATGGATCAGGCACTGATGGACGTGTTCGAGCAGGCTCGCAAAGTGGTAGCGGATGCCGACCGCAAGATCGCAGAAGAAGAGGAGCGGCGCAGAGAGAGCGAGCGAGAACATCTGCTGCAGCAGCTCGGCGCGCGCATCGAGGACACCTTCGACTTCACCAGCAAGGAAAAGCTGGAGCTGCAACCGCGTCTTGATGTTCAGGACGGCATTGGAGTCCTTGAATTCGTGGTCAGAAGCCAGCGAGCCATCTTTCTGCTTCTACCTGGTGAAAGCAATACATGGACGCTTCAGGTGGTGGAAGACAGCCATAAGCCGGAGGTGCTCAGCCAGTTTCAGGGTGGAACGAAGACCGAACAGGCATCCCGCCGTCTGGCAGCAGCACGCGTCGTGACCGCGGTGGGCAACTGGGTACAAAACGTCAAAGGACCGCAGGTTGTTCAGAACACGAAACAATCACCAAGATGGAGCGACCGTGACCGTGACGAGCCGAAGCCCGAGCTCACTTACGGAACCATGGGCAAATTCCTCGGCTACTAGAGGACAATTTTCCAGCCTCCGAACCCTCGCCGTTTTTCCTGGGTGGAACTCGCTTCACCTCCAGCGCGTCTTAGACAGAGATGAGAATCGATGACAAGTCTCTCGCCTACGCGCTTCTTCGCATCGCCTTCGGCGTCAACTTCGCCGGCCACGGTCTCATCCGCATCTACAACGGCGTAGGCGCCTTCGCGTCTGCGACCGCAGAGCACCTCGCGAAATCTCCCCTTCCGCCCAGCTTCGCTTACGGATTCAGCTACGCGATTCCATTCCTCGAAGCCATCCTCGGCCTCACGCTCATCCTGGGCATCTTCACCCGCGTGTCGCTCGTCTGCGGCGCGATTTTCATGATGCTTCTCACCATCGGCGTCACGGCAAACCAGCAGTGGGACGTGGCCGGCCAGCAACTCGTCTATAGCGTAGTCTTCTTCCTTCTGCTGTATCTGATCGACCACAACACCCTCGCCCTGGACAACTACCTGCACACCTCCCACCCTGACATCAACTGAGAACTGAGAACGGATAACTGACAACCCAGGCGCATCTATTCGATACAATGAATTACGATGGCCGAACACGAAGCAGGCAGAACAGCGCATCCTCATCCAGTACCCGCACCAACTCCCGAAGCATGGATCAAGACGGAGCTGGCACGACACCCGCAGCGCCCTTATCCAATGGACTTCATCGAAGCACTCTTCACCGACTTCAGCGAAATCCACGGCGATCGAGCCTTTGGCGACGACGCAGCGATGAGCTGTGGTATGGCCTTCTTCCATGGCGAACCGGTGCTCGTTATCGGCAATCTAAAGGGCCGGACCCTCAAAGAGCGCGTGGCCCGCAAATTCGGCAGTCCCGATCCCGAGGGGTACCGCAAGGCTCTGCGCGCCATGAAGATCGCCGAAAAGTTCGGTCGCCCGGTCTTCACCTTCATCGACCTCGCCGGCGCCAATCCCGGCATCGGAGCTGAAGAGCGCGGCCAGGGGGAAGCCATCGCCCGCAACCTCATCGAAATGTCCCGCCTGCGCGTCCCCACCATCGCTACCATCACCGGCGAAGGTGGATCGGGAGGCGCGCTTGCGCTGGCGGTTGCCGACCGCGTCCTGATGCTCGAGAACGCCATCTACTCCGTCATCTCCCCCGAGGGCTGCGCCTCTATCATGTGGAAGGACGCGAGCAAAAAGCAGCAGGCGGCCGCCGCTCTCAAATACACCGCCGGGGACGTCAAACTACTCGGCTGTGTCGATGATGTTGTGCGCGAACCCCGAGGCGGAACCCAGAACGACCCCGCCGCCACGATGGTAATGGTCGGCGAAAAGCTCCGGTACCACCTTGGCTGTCTTCGCGCTCTCCCCCTCGACGTCCTGTTGGAGCAGCGTTATACGAAGTTCCGCAATATCGCGCAGTTTTACACGACCGCGTGAAGAGTTTTTAGAGCTTCTGCAGTGAAAGAAATGTTTGTCCTTCTGACCCTGAGCGTAGTCGAAGGGGGAAACAACCTTAGTATTTCGTTCTCGGCGCTCAGATCTCGGCCATCGCCAAACAAATAACCCGAACCGCCCTGGAGTAGCTAACCGTTGCACGCACTCGATACGACCACCGCACGCCGCTCTGAGCGCACCCTGCAGCTTGCACTCTTCGCAACCTCGGTGGCCTGGTTTCTCGCCGCGGAGACCGTCGCCGCGCACGCCGCGCGCGGCCTCTCGGAGCGTTTTGGGGTTGAAGCCGCACGACCTTTGCTCACCTCGGCCTTCCTGCTCTTTCTGCTGGCGCTGGGATTCTCCATCCTGCAGTCCATCGCCAGACGGCGCTCCTCTCTTCGTGAGGTCCTCGGTCTGCCGAAGCGTCTAACGGCAGGGCGCGAGTGGAAGCTTGGCGCTGCGCTGGGCTGGGGCCTTGTCGTGCTTGCCGTCCTGCCCATGGCTGCTGCCGGAACGCTGAACATTCAGTTCTGGACGCAGCCGCGCGCCTTCGCTCTGCTTCTTCTCAACCTCATTACGCTCGCCGTGGCGGCGCTTGTCGAAGAGGTCGCGTTTCGCGGCTACGCGTTTCGCCGTCTGATCGAAGGGATCGGACCCGTCGCGGCGACCATCGTCCTGTCCCTCCTGTTCGGTCTCGGCCACGTCCTCAATCCGGGCGCCACCTGGGCCAGCACCCTGGTCACGATCCTCGCCGGAGTTCTGCTTTCGATCGCCTGGCTCAGAACCCATGGGCTTTGGCTCGGATGGGGGCTGCACTTCGCCTGGAACGCCTCCATGGGCATTTTGTTTGGCCTGCCCGTCAGCGGCATTACCGATTTCTCGAGCATCGTCCAGACCCGAGCCTTCGGCCGGCTGTGGCTCACCGGCGGCGACTACGGACCGGAGGGCGCGGCCCTTACTGTCATCGTCTTGCTGATAGGCATCGTCGTCCTCGTCCGGGTTACACGCGACTACGCCTGGCATTACACCTACGTTCCCATCGTCGCGGCCGGGTACCCCATGGAGGCGGCTCCTCCACCGGCCCACGTCGCTATGGAGCAGATGGCGCAGCAGACGAGGCCGACGCCCCCCGTATCGCTGGTCCAGATCCTGCCTGCAACCCCGCAGACCCGCTCCGTCAGCGACGAATCCAAACCCTGACCGTCCGTTGTCCAGAAAATAGTTGAAAAATGTGAATATTTTAAGCGTCGCAAAAGTGTCGGTTAACGCACCATGATTCACCACGAATTCACCACAACTTCACCACAAAAAAGCCACGTTCAAGACACTGGTTTTCCCCAAAACCCCTGTAAAAACGCTCTCCCACCACGGCAAAAAAAATAACACTTTTGGCTGCAACTAAGAGCCGTCGCCCCTTGTCAAAAGCAATAGAGAAGGCGCAAACTGTTCTACATCTGAGGTGCTTTCGTGGCGCTGACCCACTACAGACCGGCCCTCATCGCAGGCCTCCTGGCCATCCCCCTCGCGGCGGCACATGCGCAGGTCTTCACTGTCGGCGAAAAATCCGCGACCGCCGATATCGCCACCGACTTCACCCCCACCCACGTTCCGCTGCCCGAGGGAAAGCTCAGTGAGCGCGGCCGCCGCGAACTGATTCGCAATCTGGAAGCCGAGCAGGGCTTCGCGCATCGCGCCCTCCCAGTCAGCGCCGGCATTACGCTCCAGGCGAATGGACAACTCACTCCCGGCCCCGCTGAATACAGAAAGCTGATCTACCAGAAGGGCCAATCCGCTGCCCCCGGTGACCGGGTTATCGTCACGGCGCTTGAGTTCAAGGGAGATCGAATCATCCTGGACTTCAATGGCGGACCTTACGCGAAACATCGTTTCCTGCGCCACATCCAGATCAATGACAATCCAGTAACTCCAGATACTGGGGAGGTTGCTACGGGCTCTCGCATCACCTTGGTCTTCGAGGGCGGCATTCCTGAAATATCCTCTCCAGAGGTCAAGGCGCTGCTCGAACCGCTTATCGACTTCGGAGTGAAGACGTCCGAACAAGCCTACGCGGACACCCTCCCGCCCATGCTGAAAGACGCCATCGCCGCTCACGAGGTGCTGGTCGGGATGAACCATCGCATGGTGCTCGCTGCACTCGGCGCCCCGGAGAACAAGATGCGCGAGCAGCAGAGTGGCGACCCAAACGGAGGACGCTATGAGGAGTGGATCTACGGCCACGTACCGCAGACGATTCGTTTCGTGCGGTTCGTAGGAGATCGCGTCACTGTGGTCGAGATCGCTGCACTTGGCAAGCCCATAGAGATCCACGACAAGGACGAGATGGGCGGATTCAATACGCCGACACCCACTCGCGAGGTCGCAATGGGCGATCAGGAACCGTCGGCAAACGAAGAGAAGAAACCATCTGCTCCGACATTACGTCTTCCCGGAGAAGCTGCTCCTGCTGGAGGCCCCAACAAGGTTCAGTTTCCAACCGACAATCACCCAACGCCCATTCCACCAACTCCCACAGCTCCCTCGTCTACGGATCCCGGGGCAGGTCCAAAACCGTTCCGATAGCCCCTCTGTCGTGTAGACTTATAGAAGAGCCTCAATCGCAGTTCTTCTCCATCCGATTCCTGCCGTGGATACGTCCCGGACAATCTTTACGAGAAGTTCCGGATGATTTGAGTCTGCTTGCCCGGGAGGGTGGCAGATCAAACCCATTCAGCGCACGAGCCGCAACATTTGTACCAGGGAGAACAAGTATTATGGCGAAGATTGCCAAGACCGGCGACCGTAAGAAGGTCATGGATACCAACAAGAGCACGGATTGTCCCAAGTGCTCCAAACCCACCCGCATCGTCAAGCGTGTCAAGGACCGCGAGCGCGGTACTCCTGGCGGAGTGTACATCTCCTGCTCGGCGTGCGATTTCTTCGAAAAACTCTAGACAAGTTCTGGTCTTCGAAAGCTGAAGCAAAGGAGCCCTTCTCGGGCTCTTTTGTCTTGTGTGGGCCGCTGATTTATATGGCCAAACTGGCCTTCCAGACGATGCACCAAAGTTGTACAAATAATTTACAGGGAGCCACTTGACGATCGTCTGTTGCGACGGGCAGACTCAACCGTGGAAAGTAGGAACCCCGTTTTTATGATTACCACGTTGCCTGCATCATTCTCCCCTTCAGCCGTAACCTCTCTGCCCCATTTCACCCGCCCAACTTATCTTATGTGCCCGCCGGAGTGGTACGACGTTGACTATGTCATCAATCCGTGGATGGCGGGCAATCTTCATCAGCCGTCGCGCGATACGGCGTTTATGCAGTGGAAGAATCTGTACCAGGAACTGCATCGAATCGCTGATGTGCGGGTGCTGCATGCGCGTGAAGGCTCGCCGGACATGGTGTTTGTAGCTCATGCGGCGCTGGTTCAGCATGGGGTTGCGGCTGTCTCAAGTTTTACGCATCCGCAGCGACAGACCGAGGAACCGCATGTGCGGCAGTGGCTGGAGGACGCGGGTTTTCTGCTATGGGCGACTCCGCGCGAGACGTGTTTCGAAGGGGAAGGGGATGCCCTGTTTGATGCGAATGGCGGCCATTTATGGGCCGCGCATGGGGTTCGGACCTGCAAGATCAGCCATCGCCATGTGGCCGATGCGTGGCATACTCCGGTGACTTCGCTGCATCTCGTGGATCCGCGGTTTTATCATTTGGATCTTTGTTTTGCGCCACTTAGCGGGGGATATCTGCTTTATTTTCCGGAGGCGTTCGATGCGGCCTCGCGGGTGAAGATTGAAGCCGTTTATCGGGCGGATAAACGGATTGCTATCAGTGAGTTGGAGGCTACTCAGTTCGGCTGCAACGTGATTAATATCGGCCGCGACGTTCTGATGGGCGCTGTGGAGACGGATCTTGCTAAACGATTGATGGACCGCGGCTTTGAGGTGTCGGAGCTGGAGTTGAGTGAGTTCCAGCGCGGGGGCGGATCGGCCAAGGCTCTGGCGCTTCGGTTGAGCGATATGGACGTTACACACCGGGCTGGATCGCTGGGGCTGGCCACGCAGGCTTAGTTTTGCATTTTTTTTAGTGGGTGGTGGAGGGGCGTTTTTGCACGGGGTTTTCGAGAAAATGCGCGTTTTAACGTGGTTTTTTCGTGGTGAAACTGTGGTGGATTGCTGGTAAAACGTGGTGAGGTGCCGGACACTTTTTCGGATCTGAAAAATGTGCCAAATTTTTCAACTTTTTTTTTTGTAATTTATTGGGCTTTCGCCTGTGCTTCGGCGATCTCCTGGAGGATCGCCTGAGCGGCCTGGACGGGGTCAGTGGCGCGTGTGATGGGGCGGCCGACGACCAGCATGGAGGCCCCGTGAGCGATCGCTTCGGCAGGGGTGGCGATGCGCTTCTGATCTCCTATGGCGCTGCCGGTGGGGCGGATTCCGGGGATCACCAGGAGGGTGTTGGGGCCGGTCTCTTTGCGAAGGGTGGCGACCTCTTCGGCGGAGCAGACCATGCCGTCGATTCCTGAGGCCTGGGCGAGTCTGGCGAGGCGGAGGACCTGCTCGGCGGGGGAGGCGGCGATGCCAATGCCTGCCAGTTCGTTCGCGTCCATGCTGGTGAGGACGGTGACGGCGAGAAGACGAGGAGAGCCGGGGGCGGAGGCGGCCTCCGCTGCGGCGGACATCATGGCGGCTCCTCCGGTGGCGTGGATGGTGAGGAGGGAGGCTCCGGCGCGGGTGGCGGAGCGGACGGCTCCGGCTACGGTGTTTGGGATGTCGTGGAGTTTGAGGTCTAGGAAGACGTTGAAGCCGCGGTCGCTAAGTTGTTGCACGATGGTGTTGCCGGCGGCGTAGTAGAGCTCCATCCCGACTTTGAACCAATGACAAGTCTGGCCGAGGCGTTCTACCAGCTTCATCGCCTCGTGTTCATCAGCGATATCCAACGCCACGGCGAGGCGGTCTTTGGATGTGACGAGTTCTGCGGCAGGCGGCATGACTCCAGTTTAGCGAATGACGATCTTTTGGGTGGAGCAGAGTACGCATTTGGTGTTATTGGCTAGGCCCCGGCAGGATGTCAGTCTGGATAAGGTACGAACCGGGTAGCCACATGTCCCGCTTTCTCGTGTGAGTTGCCAGGCAAGACAAACCATCCGACTGCGACCGATGTTCCTTTATGAATCATGGGCGCAAGACAGACGGAACCCAATAGTTGTTGGCCTTTCTCTTTTTTTCTCTACCTCTGCTTTGCGCACGACTGCAAGTTTTTAGAGGTGACGTTTGTGTCAGGTATCTACGCGAATTTACGGTTTTCAGGTCGAGTTCTCTTAGCATCCGCTCCCGCGTCTGTGCGTGAGTTTTCGAGGCGGAATGGATATCACTTTCGATCAGAAGCGAAGAGTCTTCGGTCCGATCGAAGTGTTCAAGCGCTCCTCTTTGCCCTGGCATCCTGCGTGGCCCTTGCTGCGTCGGGTTGTGGAGGAGCCGCGAGCGTTGCAGCAGCGACTAACCAAACGTCGCCTCAGACCTCTCCGCAATTGACGATAGGCGCTGCTAGTCTTGCCTTTGGCAGCACGACGGTCAACACGCCGACGATTCAATCCTTGACGCTGACTTCGACAGGGACGGCACCGGTGACCATTACCTCGGCTGCCGTTTCGGGCGCCGGATTTACCATGGCTAGCGCTGGCCTGCCGGTGACGCTGAATCCGCAGCAGGCGATGACGCTGCAGGTGCAGTTTAATCCGACATCGGCGGGAGTTGCGACTGGACAGATCGCGATCAGCAGTAACTCGACGAGCGCCAGCACGTCGATAGTGGCCCTGACCGGGACGGGAACAACCGCGTCGGCCCCGCAAACGAGTCCTCAGTTGGCCGTGAGTTCGACGAGTCTGAGCTTTGGCAGCGTGACGGTGAATACTGCTTCGACGCAGTCGCTGACGCTGACTTCCACGGGGACGGCTCCGGTGACGGTGAGCTCTGCGGCAATCACCGGCACTGGCTTTACGATCGTCGCTCAGGGCTTTCCGGTGACGCTAAATCCGACTCAGTCGGTAACGATTCAGATCCAGTTCAAGCCGACCGCAGCTGGAGCTGCCAGTGGACAGATTACGATCAGCAGCAACTCAACTACTGGTGGCACGGCTCTCGTAGCTTTGGGAGGCACCGGTACGGCGGGGAATCCTCAGTTGACGACAGGCAGCGCGAGCGTGAGCTTCGGCAGTGTCGCCGTCAATACGCCGACGACGCAGACATTGACGCTCACGTCGAGCGGAACGACGGCGTTAACGGTGAACTCTGCTGCGATTACCGGGGCGGGCTTTACGATTGTGGGCGGAAGTTTTCCGGTAACACTGAATCCGGGACAGACTCTGACGCTGCAGCTGCAGTTCTCTCCGACCACGGCCGGAGCCCTGGCCGGGCAGATCACGATCAGCAGCAACTCGATCAACGGAAACACAGCAGTCGTTGCTCTCAGCGGCACGGGCACTGCTGTTGCTCATGAGGTTGACCTGAGTTGGAACGCACCGGCCAGTTCAACCGATCCGGTGGCAGGCTACAACATCTATCGAGCTACAGGCGGTGGATCTCTTGTGCTGATCAACGCATCGCCGAATGGTGCGATCGTTTATGTGGACAGCACAGTCACCAGTGGTACCAACTACAGCTATCTGGTGAAGTCGGTGGATTCGAGTGGTGTAGAGAGTGTTCCGTCGAACCAGATCACGGTGACGATTCCGTAGAACTCCTGGGCTTCGTAGCCTTACGACGCCGTGCGCTCTTTTCTGTGCGCAGGGCAAGTGGTGTATGGACGCTGATGCTATAGACCACGCTAGTGGACTTTTGTGACGCTGACTCTTATGAATTTGGTAGGCTAGGCGGTACCGCAGACAGGAGACGAAACCCAGTGATCGAAGTGCATCCTCCGCATGAACCGATCTTTGGCTGGCGCGATTTTTTTATTCATCTGGCCACGATCACGATAGGGCTGCTGATTGCGTTGAGTCTGGAGGGGTGCGTTGAATTCTGGCATCACCGCGGTCTGGTGCATGAGGCGGAGGCGAGCATGCAGATCGAGGTTAACGCGAATGCCCGTGAGCTACAGGGGGCTTTGAATGACGTGCGCAGGGAACAGGATCTTTTAAAGAAGGATATCGGGGTGATGAAGAAGATCATTGCCCATCCAAAGGTTCCCAACTATGAAGAGATGACGGTCGACTTTCGCATTCGCACGTTTGCCGATGTGAGCTGGAAGACGGCGCAGTCTACCGGAGCGCTTTCCTATATGCCCTATGAGCGGGCCCAGGAGTACGCGGAGATTTACAGCGCGCAGAATGAGATTCGCGACGCGGAGCATCAGGCAGTTCGGGATACTGTTCTCAGCATTGCGCCCTTCCTGAATTCGGAAAAAGACGCTGTGAACCCCGGGGGTGAAGAGGCTGTGAAGATCGTGGACCGCCTGGAGGTGCTTCAAGGGCAGCTGATGTTTCTGGAATCGCTGATCAAGGGGCTGGATGGCGAGTACAAGAAGTTTCTTGCGGCGCATCCGGGATGACCGGGGTGAGAGGCATGCAGACTGTGTTGACGATTGCGGGCTTCGATCCATCTTCGGGCGCGGGAGTTACTGCCGATCTGATGGTGTTTGCCGCGCATGGCCTGTTTGGGACGTCCTGCATTACGGGGCTGACGGTGCAGTCGACGGTGGGAGTGCGATCGACGACGGCGGTTTCGGCTGAGGTTGTAAGAGCTACGCTGGATTGCCTGGTGAGCGATCTGCCGCCGGCTGGGATCAAGATCGGCATGCTGACGACGGCGGGAAATGTGGCTGCGGTGGCGGAGTTTCTGGCGGGGTTTCGCGATGAGGAGACGCGCGTGCCGGTGGTGCTCGATCCGGTGCTGCGGTCGAGCTCTGGAAGGGAACTGCTCGACGCGGAGGGAGTGGCGGCGATGCGGGAGAGCCTGCTGCCGATGGTGGATTGGGTGACTCCGAACCTGGAGGAGTTGGGAGTGCTGACGGGCCGCGAGGTGAGGCGGCGCGAGGATATGCCGGATGCGGCGCTTGCGCTCAGGGAGATGGGCTGGGAGCTGAATGTGCTGGCTACGGGAGGGCATTTGAATCCGCCGGACGATCTGCTTGTACCTGCGGAGGGAGAGATGTTCTGGCTGACGGGAGAGCAGATGGTGAGCCGGTCGACGCATGGAACGGGATGTGCGTTTGCGAGTGCGCTGCTGAGCCGGGTGGTGTGGGGAGATG
>DATMPD010000114.1:0-2207 GCA_035567955.1 Edaphobacter sp. | reverse complement strand
GATCATGATCTTGTAGAACTCCTGCTTCTGGGCTTCATCAACGACATCGGAGCGGCGCTGGAGGGTTTCGAGATAGAGGCGGATGCTGGCGATGGGGGTCTTGAGCTCGTGGGTGACGGCGTTGAGGAAGGAGTCCTGGCGCTCGTTGCGGCGGACCTCGCGGACCAAAAAGATGGTGTTGAGGACGACGCCGGCGACGAGGATGGCGAAGAGGATGATGCCGAGAACGATCAGGGCCAGATGGCCCTCGTTGCCGATGATCCAGGTGATGTTGAGGAAGACGGTGAGGCCGGTGAGCAGCACGCCGAGAGTGATGAAGATTGCGATGGTGCCGCGGCGTCGGGTGATGTTCATGCTGGTCAAGAGTGTATATCTGGTGGAGCTATAGGGATCTCGCGATTGCAGGGGAGTTGGCGTTGAAGATGGGCGGCGGCCGATGAGGAGT
Source organism: Edaphobacter sp. (assembly GCA_035567955.1). Taxonomy (GTDB): domain Bacteria; phylum Acidobacteriota; class Terriglobia; order Terriglobales; family Acidobacteriaceae; genus Edaphobacter. The sequence continues at coordinate 1,762 of DATMPD010000114.1, read as the reverse complement.
GTTGTGAAGAAGGTAAGGTGGTCGCTTGCGCATCGGGGTGTGGTGGGGACGATGCGATCGGCGTGGAGGAGCCTGGAGCGGAGGCTCGGCAGGCAGAGCGTGTCTGGGGATCTCGTGCCACATCCGTTCGATGTAGAGCATGGAACCGATACGGGCGGCCTGATTCCCGGGTCGGAGCTTGGGATGGGGCACCGTCATGATCTTTATATCGCTGGTTATGCGGGTGTGCCGCCGTCGGGGTTCCGGGCTGCGATCTCGCGATGGCGGGAGACCGGACCTCGTTACCGGGTCGAGGACTATACGTTTTTCGATCTGGGCTGTGGAAAGGGGAGGGCGGTGTTGCTGGCGTCCGAGCTGGGATTTCGCGAGGCTGTGGGCGTGGAGTTGAACGCTGGATTGGCGGAGATTGCGCAGGCTAACACGAGGATATGGACTGCGGCGGGGAAGGCGAGGTCGCCGATTCGCATTGTGTGCGGGGATGTGACCGAGGTGGAGTGGCCGTCCGCGCCGTGCCTCATTTATTTATATAACCCATTTGCAGATAGGGTGATGAAGGATGTTGTGGAAGTGATGCGTGAACGGTTCAACGGACGGCGAGATGAGTTGGAGATTGTGTATCAGAAGCCGGAACAGGCTGCGGTGCTGGAGGATGAATTCGAGATGGTGTGGGGTGGGGTGTGTGAGCTGTCAGAGGTGGACAGGGCTTCAGACCCGGTGGCCGACCCGCGGGACGAGACCAGGGTGTATCGGTGGAAGACGAAAACAGATGTGCCCCTTGCCGCTGACAAATAGAGCGAAGACGAAATACAGGGGTCCTTCCCCATTCGACTTCGCTCAGGGTCAGGATGACGGGTTTTCAGGATGGGGGTGGCGTTGCGGTAGGATGGGATGCCGGTGAAGTGGTCCGACAACTTGCTGCGAGAGGTGAGGGATGAGGGAGTTCGATCGCCGGACTTTGCTGCGTTACTCCGGGATGGCTGCGGCTTCTCTGATGCTGCGGGGTGAGGGGTTTGCTCTTCGGCAGGATGCTTCGGTTACGGCGACGACGACGGGCGGCAAGGTGAGCGGGCGGGTGGAGAACGGGATCAATGTCTTTCGAGGGATTCCGTATGGGGAGGATACGCAGAAGACGCGGTTCAAGGCTCCGCTGCCGGTGGCGGCGTGGAGCGGAGTGAAGGAGTGTGTGGAGTGGTCGACGCGTGCGCCGCAGTTGTCGGCGGAGCGTGGTGGGACTGGGGGGCCGGAGCGGACGGGGTTTCATCTGCCTCCGGATAAAGGCCCGCAGAGTGAGGACTGCCTGCATGTGAATGTGTGGACGCCGGGGTTGAGGGATGGGAAGAAACGGCCAGTGCTTTTTTATATTCATGGCGGGGCTTTCACCAACGGGACGGTGAACTGCGATCTGTATGACGGCAACCGTTTGTGCCATCGCGGCGATGTGGTAGTAGTGACGGTGAACCACCGGTTGAATGCGTTTGGGTATATGTATCTGGCGGAGCTGGGTGGGAACCCGTATGCCGACTCGGGGAATGCAGGGATGCTGGATATTATTCTGGCGCTGAAGTGGGTGCAGCAGAATATTGCGGAGTTTGGCGGGGATGCTTCGCGGGTGCTGATCTTCGGGCAGTCGGGCGGTGGGGCGAAGTGCGCGACGCTGATGGCGATGCCGGCGGCGAAGGGCTTGTTTCATCGCGTGCTGACGATGAGTGGGCAACAGGTGACGGCCAAGCCTACGGTGATTGCGAATGAGGTGACGAAGGAC
>DATMPD010000113.1:0-3106 GCA_035567955.1 Edaphobacter sp. | reverse complement strand
CGCGCTGGATCGCACCTACCAGACCGTCAAGACGGCCTCCGAGTGGAACAGCACGGTGACGCGGATGGTCAACTACGCCAAGGGCGCGGAAGGTTTCTTCAAGCCGGGTGAAGCAGACAGAATCGTTCAGTTTCTTTCCGCAACGCAAACTGCCGAAGCCCGGTCGTCCCCGCCGATTGCCTCGGATGCCGCCGGCCGCAGTGCTGCCCAGACAGCGGCGAAGGTGGCGCTATCGTCCGCCAACCTGCCTACGATTGGCGTGCTGGTTGCGGTGTGCGGCGTCTTTGGACTGATGCTGTTGCGTCCAAACAGGCCAAGCGTTGCGAACGCCAGGACTGTGGCTCCTGCATCACCGACTCCGCCTGTCAGCAAGACGCTGTTGCTGCAACTGGTGCGCACAGAGCGGCAGACGCAAGATTGCATCAGCCTCCGGTTTCGAGTGGAGGAAGGCAGCATTCTGCAAGCCAAACCCGGACAGTTCCTCACGTTCGACTGGCTTCTCAACGGTGAGCGGCTTCGGCGTTCATTTTCGATATCGTCATCGCCGCTGCAAGTCAGGCTAATCGAAATCACCGTTAAGAAGAATCCGAAGGGATGCGTTTCGCATTTCCTGAATGAGCGCGCGGCGGTGGGCCTCACGGTGGAAGCGCGTGGACCATTTGGGCGATTCCACTTCGACGAGACGATTCACAAGCGGATTGTCCTTCTCGCTGGAGGCAGTGGGATCACCCCAATGATGTCGATGCTCCGATACATTGACGATCTCGCCCTGGATACCGAGGTGACTCTCTTCTACAGCGTGCGAACCCGCGAGGACATTATCTTTGGATCCGAGTTGGAGATGCTGGAGGAACGGCTCGCCAAGCTGCGGAGGGTTGTGGTTCTGACAAGGCCAGATGACGGATGGGGAGGGGAGAAGGGGCGGCTCAGTCGTGAACTGATCCTCAAGTATCTGGGCGATTTCAGCGATCGCACGTTCTTCCTTTGCGGTCCACAACCCTTCATGGAACACGTCAAGGGACTGTTGCGGGCGGCCGCCGTTCCGGCGGAAAAGATCCTGGAAGAGAGGTTCGATGGCTGCAAGACCGGCATCGCGCCTGGGGTCCATAGTGAAGCGTCGTTGGGAATAGTCGAGTTCTCAAAATCAGGTAAGACCACCAAATTGCTGCCGGGCCAGAGTCTGCTCGAGGCGGCTGAAGCGAATGGCGTGACTATTCCCTACGGCTGCCGGCAGGGTCAGTGCGGGACTTGTGCCACCAGACTCTTGGAGGGCGAAGTTGATTCATCCGGTGGTCTCGATCCCGGGCAAGGATACGTGCTGGCTTGTGTGACACGCCCCAGGGGCAACGTGAGGTTAGATGCGTGATGAACATCTTGGAATATTTACCGGGGCTCACACGGTACGCACAGATGCGTAGCTTGTTTGGACTGTGAACGTCACAGCTTCTTCCTCTTCGGCCCGACACGGCAGCGTGGTGTCGGGCCTTTTTTTCTACTGATGGGCTCGCACTCACGCCCCGCAAGCGAACGCTAAGTATATCGGACGGCTGGGCATTGCGGTCCTGTGCTTGATGACCGAACTCACGCTGGGGCGAGGCGCCGAACGGTCCTCGGACGATCGAACGCAGAAGTAGGCTCCGGTTAGCTGGTAGGTATAGACCGTAGAGTGCCTCAGGTAGGGAGTCGACGTCGCCGCCGAGGTTGAATAGAGTATAGCGATAGGTGCCGAAGGGCGGTAAAGCTTTGATTTTCCCGTGCCACGTTGTCCATGTCGTCGCGCGAGACCCAGTCCTGGCGCGAGTTGGGAATACGGGAACGGCTCGATCAGGACCGCTTTTTCACAGCGGCATAGACCACAGTTGCAGCACCAACACCAAACGGTAATTAGAATCGCGATAAGCGTGACCGCGGGGCGCGGCACAGCAAGCGAGGGTGGTCACTGACTCATCTCGATCTCCTTTGTGCCGCCGCGGCTACTTCATGCACAAATCTTGAAATTGGTGAACTTCAGCAGAAGGGATATCCGATACCGCCCAATACGTCATCGAGGCATTGGACCACTGAACGACGTTGTACCCGTTCCTCGAGAAGTGGCTCTCCTTTGCATCGGACGGATTGGATGGCCACGTAAAGAGATTAATTACGTGCTGGCGCCGATGGTAAACCAACGCTGCCACGGGTCTGTCGGCGATGTATTCGATGCGTCCTCCGACCAGCGGAAATCCTTGGGCGGCGAAATCCTTCACTTCGGGGGAATAATCGAGCTTACCGTTGAACCACGGCTTCACCGTGTGCTGATCGGTAGATACCACATCCATCAGGTGTGTTCCAATCAACGATCGCACGTGACTGGCCATGATGTTTTGCGCAATCAGGGTACTCTCGGGCGTGCGAGACGGAAGATGATTGATGTTCCACGCGAGGGAGGCAGCAAGAAGGAAAGACGCCGCGATCGCCATCCAACGCCATGGCACATTTGAAGGTTGCGCTTCCTCTCCCTCTGCCACCGATTTTTTCAGGGCCTGACGGACAGATTCCCGCAATGCCGGCGGCGGAGTATAGTAGGGAGCCAACGATCGGATGGCCGATTGCTGTTCAACAATCTGCCCGTAAGTTTCCGAGCATCGCTGACAATCGACAAGATGCTCTGAGACCGCGGCGTGAAGGCCGGGGTCCAGTTCCTCGTCCATGTAGCCTTCGATCAATTCCCGAGAGCATTTCATTGTCCGTTCCTCATCTTCTCTCCGCCGGCGCATCCCGCCAGCCGTCTGCGCGCTCGTGACAGCCTCGACATCACAGTGCCTACCGGGAGGCACGCAACTTCAGAGATTTCCTTGTACGACATCTCCTCCAACTCCCGCATGACAAGGACCTCCCGAAATTCCGAAGGAAGCATCTCGATGCAAGTCCGTAAAGCCGACACCTTCGACGACTGGACCAGCGTTTCCTCTTGATTCTGCGCCTTGTTCCTGGGACTGTGAGTCATCTCATCGAAAGGCACATTGCTCGACCGCTTCTCATGACGGCGCCACGTGAAACTGGTATTGCGCACGACCGCGAGCAGCCAGGATTTCCCATCTCCGCCTCTATAGCCGTCAAAGAATCG
>DATMPD010000112.1:0-4737 GCA_035567955.1 Edaphobacter sp. | reverse complement strand
ATGATGTCGTCGGGGAAGACTGCGACGCCACCGCAGGCGATGGGCATCTGCCAGCCGACGAAGGTGAGTCCGGCGACGGAGGCGGGGGCTGCGGTGCCCTGGCACCAGACGGGCAGATTGGTGCGGAGAACGCCGGCGAGGTCGCGGATGACGCCGTCGGTGATGAGTCCGGCTACTTCACGGACGCGGATGCGCTCGCAGAGGATGTCGCCGAAGATTCCGGCGTCGGTGACGCCCATAGCGTCGACCACGGCGACGCATCCAGCGGGCATGCATTCGATGGCGGCACGGGTTGAGGTGGGAGATGCCCAGGACTCGGGGGTGGCGAGGTCCTCGCGCGCGGGGACGAAGCGCAGGGTGAAAGCCGGGCCGACGATGCGGGGTTGGCCTGGTCGCAGGGGTTTGGTGCCGCGCAGCCAGATGTTGCGCAGGCCTTTTTTTAGCAGAACCGTGGTGAGGGTCGCGGTGGTGACGCCGGTGAGGGTGTCGACTGTTTTCTTGTCCAATGGCATAGGTTGTGAGTGCTCCTAGATGCTGGGGATCATGCCGCCATCTACGCGGATGACGGAACCGGTGATGTAGGCGGCGCGCTCGCTGGCGAGGAAGGCTACAACGTCGGCGTACTCTTCTGGTTTGCCGTAGCGGCCGAGTGGGATGGCGGCCTGACTCTCGGCGGCAACCTCCTCGATGCTGCGTCCTTCGCGTTTGGCTTTGGCGTTATCGAGGCTTGCGACGCGGGATGTGGCGATGCGGCCAGGCACGACGATGTTGGCAGTGATGCCGTCTTTGCCCACCTCGCGGGCTAGCGTCTTCGACCAACCGACGAGTGACAGGCGGAGCGCGTTTGAGATCGCGAGGTTCGGGATGGGCGCTATGACGCCCGACGATGTGCTGGTGAGGATGCGGCCCCAGCCGCGAGACTTCATGCCGGGGAGGACGCGGTCGGTAATGGCGATGACTGAGAGGACCATCGATTGAAATTGTCTGGTCCAGAGCGCGGGGTCTTGCCCGGCCGCGGAGGCTGGGGGTGGGCCGCCGGTGTTGTTGACGAGGATGTCTACGGGGCCGAGTTCGCTTTCGATCTTCGAGATGTTTGCGTCGATCACTGAGAGGTCGGCGAGGTCCCAGATCAGGCCGATGCATTTGCCGCCGATGGCGTTGAGATCCGCGACTGTGCCGTCGATGGAAGTCGATCCGATGCCTGCTACGGCAACGTTTGCACCTTCAGCGGCGAGGGCCTTGGCGATAGCGCGGCCTAATCCGCCGCCACCGGCAAGCACCAGGGCGGTCTTTCCTTTAAGTCCGAAATCCATACGAAATTCCCCGTCACTGCATGATACTTGGTGATGCGTGCGAAGTGTCGCCGGATACAATGTCCCGTTGGCAACTAGGGGATCTCAGAGATGCTGAAGAGGATTTTTCTTGGCCTGATGTTTTGCGTCGCTTCTGCGGGATTCGCGCAGGAGAATCCTCTGGCTGGCGCGATTGATATTCACGTCCACGCGGCTCCGGATAGCACGCCGCGATCGATTGATGCGATCGACCTTGCGCGACTTGCGAAGAGCCGTGGGATGCGCGGGCTGGTGCTGAAGAATCACTATGAGCCGACGGCTTCGCTAGCTTACATCGTTCGGAAGGAGGTGCCGGGGATCGAGGTGTTCGGCGGGATCGACCTGAACCTGTCGGTGGGCGGGATGAATCCCAGCGCGGTCGAGCATATGGCGGCGATCACGGGAGGATACGGGCGCTTTGTGTGGATGGCGACGTTTGACTCGGAGAATCAGGTTCGCTATTCGAAGCAGGATGGTCCGTTTGTGCGGATTGCGCGGGATGGGCAGCTGGTGCCGGAGGCCAAGGCCGTGATTGCTGTGATCGCAAAGCGCAGCCTGGTGATGGCGACGGGACACTCAAGCGCGGATGAAGACCTGATGCTGGTGCGCGAAGCCAAGGCGGAGGGCGTTCAGCACATGGTGGTGACGCATGCGATGCTGCAGCCGACCCATATGTCTGAAACGCAGATGCTGGAGGCCGCGAAGATGGGAGCTTACATCGAATTCGTTTACAACGGGTTGATTGGTACGGGGAAGCAGTACGACTTTGCGGACTATGCGAAGGCGATTCGTTATGTCGGGGTGAACCACTGCATTCTTTCGAGCGATATGGGGCAGCCGGGAAATCCATTGCATACGGATGGGTTGATTGCGTTTTATGCGGGATTGCGGGGACAGGGATTTACGCAGGGGGAGATTAACCGGATGGCGAAGGAGAATCCGGCGAGGTTGATTGGGTTGCAGTGATCCGGGGAGTACCCTCTGAGTGATGAAGAAGTCTCGCCATCGTTCACGTCGACATTTTCCTGGCCGATGTCCAGTGGAGTTTGAAGTGGCAGCCCGCATTTGAAGAACTCGCGACCAAGTTTAGGCTTCCCGGGGTGAGCGACTCTATTTTTGCGCAGGCAAGGCTACGAGTATCTTGGATTAATTCTGCCAAGATACGGCCTGGTGGACGGAGCGCCAGATAATGAAGCGTCGAGTCTGCTCTTACTACATGTTCGTCGTCCCTGACCCCCTGACCCTTACTTCATTCTGAAGGCGCGTTCTGGGCTCTTGGTCAGGAAACTCGGAAGTTAGGGGAGATATTGCTGTGGTCAGCTAATGGCAAATCGCCAATGCTTCATTGAGCCTTCTGAAGAACACCAATTTGGCGGGTTTGCGGTCGGATGACGGACAACCCGCACCTTACCCGTCGTTGGCCGTTCGGGCGCGTAACGGAAGCGTTGCCGACCAACCGACCGGAACCCGCGATTTACCCTTCAGCCAGTCTGGATAAGTGCATCGGCCTGTTGGCGTCAACGGAAAACTTGCCCCGTCGGCGCTGCAGGCAGACCGAAATACCCGCCAACGCGATGAAGCCGGGAGCGCAGAGATGAGTAATCCAACGGGTGGCGAAAAGCGCCGGCCACGACGTCAACGGATCCCCTGGATCGCCCGTCGGCACGCTGAAAAAGTCCCGCGTATGGTCAAGAGCCATCAGGAGCATCAGTAAGCCGCGAAGAAGATCGATCGATCGATCGAGGCGATAGCTTGCAGGCTTGGAGGCAAGAACGGAAGATGCGGTTACAACTTGAGTCGACATTCAATGTACTTTCGGGAGAGGCTTTCTCTGAACTTGACGTTTGCTGCTGCTTCAGACTCCCCTTGCAGTGGATGGTTGCGCAAACGAAGGATGCCGTTGAAAAACTCGTTGCGGCAAGAGTTGCTTCATTAAGTACTCGAAGAGTAGAACGCTTTGAAAACTCTTGTATCGGGAGTGTGCGTGTGATTCCGTTGTAACAGCAGCGGAGGGGACCGGCATGATGGGACGTCAGAGCGCGCAGGAGCAGCTTTTCCATTCGTTTCGGCTTGAAAATCACATCCCAGGCGATCACCTGTTGCGGCAGCTCGACCTGGTGCTGACCTTCGAACGGGTGAGATCGGTTCTTTCTGGTCATTACAGTTCTACAGGTAGACCTTCTATTGATCCTGAACTGATGCTGAGGATCCTGTTGGTTGGCTATGTCTATGGCATTCGATCAGAGCGGCAGCTATGCAGCGAGGTTCATCTTAATCTGGCCTATCGCTGGTTCTGCCGCTTGGGTCTTGACGGAGTTGTGCCGGATCATTCCACCTTCTCTAAGAACCGTTATGCCGCCCGTGAGAGCGATATTTACCGAGTGCTGTTTGAGGATGTTGTTGGACAGTGCTGCAGTGCAGGATTGGTGAGCGGTGAAGGCTTCGCCGTGGACGGCAGTCTGATCGGCAGCGATGCTGGGCGTACCCGGCGGGTTGAGAGTGTGGACGCGATCCGCGATCGAGAGACTAAGACCAGAGCGGTGCGCGAGTATCTGAAGGCGCTCGACGCCGGTAATCCGGTGCACCGGAGCGATGCTCGATATCTTTCGCCGACCGATCCCGCCGCCGCGTGGAATGTGAAGGAAGGACGGGGTAAGTTCGGATACTTCAATAACTATCTGATTGACACCGATCATGCCGTCATCGTTGACGTCGAAGCCACTCCGGCTCGGCTGGCGCAAGAGATCATCGCCACCAAAGCCATGCTGGAGCGGGTGGAAGAAACACACCACCTAAGACCCGAAAAGTTGGCGGCTGACAAGGCGTACGGCACAGGCCCGTTCCTGGGCTGGCTGTCGAAACGCAAGATCATCCCGCATATTCCGGTACTGGATCGACAGCACCAGACCGACGGCCTGCTGCCACGCGAGGCCTTTACCTTCGATCCTGACATGAACCACTACACCTGTCCGCAGAGCAAGATTCTCAAGCACTGCACAACTCGCACTGACTCTCCAATCAACATCTATCGCGCGGCGGCCGGCGATTGCAGGCCATGTCCTATTCGCCAACAATGTACGCGAGGCACGCAACGAAGTTTATCGGTACCCTTCGACGAGAGCACTCGGCAGGAAGTCATGGCACTTCAGAATACGGAAGCCTTTCAACACTCGCGCCGCTTACGAAAGAAAGTAGAGATGCTGTTCGCTCACATGAAGCAACACTTTCGTTTCACGCGGCTTAAACTCCGAGGGCTGGCTGGACCCGCCGAGGAGTTTTTATTGGTGGCGACTGTTCAAAATCTGCGTCGCCTTGTACGGCTCCGTCCGCCTGCGATCGCTGAATTACCTTGCCTCTCGACCACATGACAAAAGCAGGGAGCAAAACCTCTCATAAAGAGGCCTAA
>DATMPD010000111.1:0-43010 GCA_035567955.1 Edaphobacter sp. | reverse complement strand
TACGATCCATCCGTCATAGAAGAGCGCTGGGCCGAGTACTGGGTCAAGGAGCGTCTATTTGACGTTCCAACCCCGGAAAGTACGCAGGACGGAACCCGAAAGTTCACCATCCTCCTCCCCCCACCCAACGTCACCGGCCGCCTTCACATGGGCCACATGCTCAACCAGACCGAGATGGACATCCTCACCCGCTGGCACCGCATGCTGGGCGACCTCGCCGTCTGGATTCCCGGCACCGACCACGCCGGCATCGCCACTCAGATGATGGTCGAGCGCCAGCTCGCCTCCGAAGGCACCTCCCGTAAAGACCTCGGCCGCGAAGCCTTCGTCCAGCGCGTCTGGTGCTGGCGCAAGCTCTACGGCGGAGCCATCCTCGAGCAGATGAAGCGCCTCGGCGCCTCCGTCGACTGGTCCCGCGAGTACTTCACCATGGACGACCGCCTCAGCGTCGCGGTCAAGGAAGCCTTCGTCCGCCTCTACGAGCAGGGCCTCATCTACCGCGGCGCCTACATCGTCAACTGGGACCCCAGCATCCAGACCGCCGTCTCCGACCTCGAAGTCGAGCACGAAGAACGCCTCGGCAAGCTCTATCACATCCGCTACCCGCTCGCCGACGGCCCATTGCCCGATGGAACGGCCCACATCACCGTCGCCACCACCCGCCCCGAGACCATGCTCGGCGACACCGCCATAGCCGTAAACCCCACCGACGAACGCTACACCGCGCTGATCGGCAAAAAAGTCCGCGTCCCCATGACCGGCGTCAACGGCGGCCCTGACAGAGAAGTCCCCATCCTCGCCGACGACTGGGCCAAACCCGAGTTCGGCACCGGAGCCGTCAAGGTCACTCCCGCACACGACCCCAACGACTTCGCCATCGGCCAGCGCCACAACCTCCCCAGCCCCAGCATCCTCGACGAGACCGCCCACGTCGCGCTTCCGGGCTCTCCCTACCACGGCCTCGATCGCTACGACGCCCGCGAGCGCATCCTTATCGATCTTGAAGCAGCCGGCCTCCTCGAATCCATCAAAGACCACACCAACTCCATCGGCCTCTCGCAGCGCACCGGCGTCGTCATCGAGCCGCGCCTCTCCCTGCAATGGTTCCTCGCCGTCAACAAGACCCCCAACACCGGCGGCAACACCATCGCGCAAAACGCCATCAACGCCGTCACCGAAAAACACATCCACTTCACGCCCGAGATGTACAAAAAAATCTATCTCGAGTGGATGACGAACATCTACGACTGGTGCATCTCGCGGCAATTGTGGTGGGGCCACCGCATCCCCGCCTGGCACTGCAAAACCTGCAGCGCCATCACCGTCTCCCGCGACACCCCCACCCACTGCGGCACCTGCAACTCCGCCGACATCGTACAGGAGACCGACGTCCTCGACACCTGGTTCTCCTCCGGCCTCCTCCCCTTCACCACCCTTGGCTGGCCGGCAACTGAGAACGGAGAACTGAGAACGGACATCGGTACTCCCGACCTCGCCAACTTCTACCCCACCACCCTCCTCGTCACCGGCTTCGACATCCTCTTCTTCTGGGTCGCCCGCATGATCATGCTCGGCTGCCACTTCATGCTCGACGTTCCCATGCCCGACGGCAGCAGGCGCGATCTCGCGAATGCAGTCCCCTTCAAAGAGGTCTACATCCACGGCCTCGTCCGCGACGCCAACCGCGAGAAAATGTCCAAGACCAAGGGCAACGTCATCAACCCCATCGACATCATCGAGCGCTTCGGCACCGACGCCGTCCGCTTCACCCTCGCATCGATGGCCTCCCCCGGCACCGACATCGCCTTCTCCGAAGCCCGCACCGAAGGCTACCGCGCCTTCGCCAACAAAATCTGGAACGCTGCCCGCTTCCTCTTCATGAACATCGACCGCGCCCGCGAAGCCGGCATCCAAATCGACCCCTCCACAAATACGGGTGCCCCATCCTTCGCGCAGTTTGCGAAGGGTGGGTTATCGAGCGAAGCTCGACCGGCCTCCGCCACCGACCCAATAGCTCTCGAGCCCAGCGTCACCGCCAAAGTAGCCGAAATCATCGCAGCGTCGACGCCAGAAGGAGAAGCCGCACGCGCTACCGGAGACGCAGAAGGCAACTTCGATCAAGCGCCCTTGGAGACACTCGAAACCCGCTGGATCCTAACCCGCCTCTCCCAAACCTGCGCCGCCGTCGACAACTCCCTCACCGACTACCGCTTCGACGAAGCCGCCAACACCATCTACCAGTTCTTCTGGGGCGACCTCTGCGACTGGTATTTGGAGATCGTCAAACTCCGACTCAACTTCGGCGAGAATGACGATAAACAAGTTGCCGCTGCGGCACTCACAACCTTTGTGGCTATCTTCGAAAGCGCTCTGCGCCTTCTCTCGCCCTTCATGCCCTTCCTCACCGAAGAGATCTGGCACGCCCTCTACAACTACGCAACCCCCGCAAAATCCATCGCCCTCACCCGCTACCCACAGGCCGCAGACTTCCCCGCCGATCCCGTAGCCGCAAGCGCAATGCAAACCATGCAGGATCTCATCACCACCATCCGCGCACTGCGCAAAGAGCTCGGTGTCCCCGAAAAAGAATCAACCCCAATCCAACTTCACGCCAGCAACCGCATCGTCGCGCTCACCGACGCCAATCAGGACATGCTCTCACGCATGGCCCGCGTCGCCTCCATAGAATTCGCCACCACCCCACTCTCCGGTGCAAACGCCCGCTCCAGCGCCGACTTCGACGTAGCCGTCCTCTACGAGCGCCAGATCGACATCCCCGCCGAGCGCGAACGCCTCACCAAAGACCTCGCCAAATACGAAAAAGGCCTGACCGCAGCCGAACGCCAGCTGGCCAACGAAGCCTTTATGGCCAAAGCCCCCGCACACATCGTCGACGGCCTCCGCAAGCAAGCCGCCGAAACCAAAATCCTTTACGACAAAACCAAATCAGCCCTCGACGCCCTTGGACTTTAGCGCCCTTTGATTTAACCGAACGTTAGCTCCGGCGCAGTCTTAACCGGTCATTTGTCACTGCTTTAAAGCCTCGGACGAGCCAATGATCTAAAATCAACTCGTCCCTCCATCCTCGGAGCACACCATGAGCCGGGTTCTCATCATCGGAAGCCACGCCCCGGTAGGTCGCGAGGTCGGCGATTCCCTCTGCACCGCCGGCTTGCCCGTCGAATATTCCGCAGGCAACGCCGATGCCCTGAAGCGACTGCGCATCCGAGCCTTCGGCGTCGTCGTCACCAGCGCCGACTGCGCCATCGATGAAAGCCTCGTACTGATTGAGGAGATGCGCTCCATCCGCCCAGCGCTCAAGTGCATCGTCCTCGCTGAGCACAGCACTCCCGACAAAGTCATCGCCGCCCTCCGCGCTCGCGTCTTCGCCTGCTTCACTCCGCCCTTCGACTCCTATGAGATCGCCAACCTCGCCAGGCAGGCAGCTACAGACAGCAAGATCGGCGAAGACATCGAGATCCTCTCCGCCCGCCCCGGCTGGGTCTCTGTCCGCGTCAACTCCCGCCTCATTACCGCAGATCGTCTCCTCACCTTCGCCAAAGAGCTCAGCGCCCAACTCCCCGAAGACGCCAAGCAGGATCTCCTGCAAGCCCTCCGCGAGATCCTCCTCAACGCGATGGAGCACGGCACCGCCTTCAACCCCGACCAGTCCATCGAGGTCACCGCCATCCGAACAGCACGGGCGATGGTCTTTCGCGTACGCGACCCCGGCGCCGGTTTCCGCCAGGAATCGCTCAGTCACGCAGCCTCTGCAAACTCCACTGACGATCCCACCGCCCACATCAGACAACGCCAAGAGGAAGGCATGCGCCCCGGAGGCTACGGCCTTCTTCTCGCCAGCGGCACCGTCGACGAGTTGATCCGCAACGAAATCGGCAACGAAGCCATCCTCATCAAATACCTCGACTCCCCACCCACCCAAAAACTCTAGCTCATTGCATCTGCCGCTGCCCTTGCTTTTCTAGTTGTTGTCCCCAAAGGGGGCCTGCGGTTGTCGTTGTCGTTGCCCTTGCCCTTGCTCTTGCCCTTGCTTTTGCCCTTGCTTTTGCTTTTCTGGTTGTCATCCCCGAAGGGGATCTGCTGTCGTCTTTGTCTTTGTCTTTGCAGTTGTAGTTGCAGTTACTGTTGCCGCTGCCGTTGCCTGTTCTTGCTGTCATCCTGAACGCAGTGAAGGACCCCGAAGAATTCAATTCACCCACAACCCTCAGACCCTTTCTGCCGACACCCTATCCGTCCTACCTAATCCAGTGCGATAGCGATTAGGCGGGAATCCTCTGAGCTGTTAGAAATTTCCTATGGACTCCAAAACCCATCGCCCGGCATGGAAGACCCTGTTGGCCTTCGGAATCATCTATTTCGTGTGGGGATCCACCTTTCTCGCCATTCGAATCGGTGTCCATGAAGTTCCTCCGCTTCTCTTCGCAGCCATGCGGTTTTTCGTCGCAGGATTCGTCCTCTTCGGGTGGATGACCGCGCGCGGAGAGCCTTCACCGACCCGCCGTCAGTGGATGTCCGTACTCCTGCTCGCGCTGCTCATCTTCCTCATCGACTACGGCCTCCTCTTCTGGGCCGAGCAGCGTGTGCCCTCAGGTGTCGCCGCAGTCATGCTGGCAACCATCCCCGTCTTCATCGCATTGTCGGAGATCCTCTTCCTCCGAACCCAGAGGCTGACCGTTCGCCTGGCCTTCGCACTCTTGGTCGGCGTCGGCGGCGTGGCCGTATTGATGAGCCACTCGCTCAACCTCGGCGGGTCCCCAATCGACAGACCGGGCGCCGTGGCATTGATTATCGCATCGATCAGCTGGTCGATCGCCACCGCGCTCGCACGTAGGCTGCCGCTGCCGCCGTCCAAAGTCATGAGTTCCGGCGCACAGATGCTCGCCGGCGGCATCATGCTTACCCTCACCGCAGCCGCCTTCGGAGAATTTCATAACTTTCATCCGTCGACGGTCTCATCGGGAGCGTGGCTTTCACTGATCTATCTGATCATCGCCGGCTCCATCATTGGATTTACCGCCTACGTATGGCTCATCCATCATGAATCGCCAACCAAAGTCGGCACCTACGCCTACGTGAACCCGGTTGTAGCCGTAGTGCTGGGATATTTCTTCGGCGGCGAACCCCTGGGCTCGAGAACGATCTTAGGAACCATGCTCGTTCTGATCAGCGTACTGGTAATTACCACGACGCGAGCGAGGAAACCGGCTGCCACGCTGGCGGTAAAAGATACGGTGTAACTTTCCCACAGAATTATTTCAAAAGTGTGGCATGTTTTTCATCGTGCAAAATCGACCATCAACCAACCACGATTTACCACGCAATCACCACAACTTCACCACAAAAACACCACGAAAAAACACCCGCTTTTCCGAGACCCCCCTCAAAAAACGCCCACAAAACACCAAAAACCACCCTTTCCCGCCGCCAATAATTTTTTCTGAAATAAACAGGTTTAGGATGACTAAATGGACTGGAAGAGTAAACGGGTAGGCACCATCCTTGAAGCAGCACTGGCCGAAGACAAAGTCGCCAACGATATCACCACCGCCTTAACCATCCCCGCCAACCTGCGCGCCTCCGGCACCATCATCGCCAAACAAGCCTGCGTCGTCTCCGGTCTCGGCTGTATCCCTGTGTTTCTAGACATCTTCGCGAAGATGTCCGCCACGCCGGTGGGCCGCTTCGAAGTCGTCAGCCACCCCGAGATCTTCGACGGCGTCAAGGTGAAAAAAGGCCAGACCCTCGCCGTCATCCGCCACAACGCCGCCGCCATCCTCTCCTGCGAGCGCGTCATCCTCAACCTGATGCAGCGCATGAGCGGCATCGCCACCCTCACCAACGAGTTCGTAAAAGCCGTAGCCAACACAAAAACCAAAGTCCTCGACACCCGCAAGACCATCCCCGGCCTGCGAGTGCTCGATAAATACGCGGTCTGCTGCGGCGGCGGCGTCAATCACCGCCTCGATCTGCAGGACGGCATCCTCATCAAAAACAATCACATCTCCCTCGGCGGCGGCCTTCCCGCTGTGCTCGAACGTGCACTGAAAAATCGCAAGAGCACACAATGGATCCAGGTTGAAGTCCGTACCCAGGCCGAATTGGAGCAAGCCATCGCCGGCGGCGCAGAGTCGATCCTGCTCGACAACATGACACCGTCCCAGGTCAAGAAAGCAGTCAAAGAGATTCGCGCGAAGCTGCCCAAGGTTCCGATTGAAGCATCCGGCAATATGAATCTGAAAACGGTACGGAAGTACGCGCTGGCCGGGGTGGACTTCGTCTCCGTTGGTGCCCTGACCCACTCAGCCGCAGCCGCGGACCTGAGCATGCGAATCACAGCAGATATCTACTGAGGACAGCTTGGCCGATTCGTTCGATCTACCCGGCGTCGCAACGGCTTTAACAGGCACCCCCTTTAACAACTTCCAACACCTTGCCTCTGTGGGATCGACCAACGTGCTGGCGTTGGAGGCAGCACAGTCGGGAGCCGCACATGGCAGCGTGTGGGTCGCCGACGAACAGACCGCGGGGCGAGGGCGCAGCGACCATAGCTGGCACTCCCCTGCGGGTGATGGGTTGTATGTCAGCGTGCTGCTGCGGCCGCGGATGACCTTAGTCGACGCTTTATGGCTATCTCTCGCGAGTGCGTTGGCGGTGCAGGCAGCTATCGCTACCGTAACAAGCCTCGCGCCCGATATCCGCTGGCCCAACGATATTTTGATCGGTAGTAGGAAGTGCGGCGGCATCCTGGTGGAAACCTCCTCTGTCGTTTCGCAACCAGACGCACCAACGATGCTGCGCTATGCAGTCGTCGGCGTTGGCGTCAATGTAAATCAGCAGAGTTTCCCTGCCGAACTGGAGGCCATTGCCACTTCTCTACGGCGCGAAAGCGGAAGAACCTGGGCGCGTGAGACGATTCTTATCAAATTTCTCCGGGCGCTGGATAAGGAGAGCGCATCGCTCGAAGCCGAGTTGTGCGGAACCTGCATTGAGACGAGGCTGCTGGAGCGATTTGCGGCATCTTCAAGCTGGGTTCGTGGCAAACACGTCAGCGTGGATGAGGCCGGCGGATATACTGGCGTGACGGATGGGCTTGATGAACGCGGCTTTTTGCGTGTTGCCGGAGACGATGGCATGCTGCACACTGTGCTCTCCGGTGGGGTTCGCGCGAAGTAATCGGCACGGGAGAGGCAGCAATGCTATTGGCACTTGACGTAGGAAATACCAACACAGTCCTTGGACTCTACCGGCTGGCAAACGAGTCGTCAGAACCCGCTTCTGGGCCTGAGATGGTGGCGAATTGGCGCATCACAACGCCCTCTTCGGCGCAGACGAGCGATGAGTTCGGCGTTCTACTGCGCAATCTGTTTGAGCTAAAAAGTCTAGAAATTGGCGTTGTGGATGGCATTGCGATCTCGTCGGTCGTGCCGCCACTGGACTCGACTCTGCGGCAGGTATGCGAGCTTTATTTCAAAGTGAAGCCGATGTTCGTTGAACCCGGTATTAAGACCGGCATACCCGTCTTGACGGACAATCCTTCGGAGCTTGGCGCCGACCGGATCGTCAACTGTGTCGCGGCATTCGAACGCTTTGGAGGCCCGTGCATCGTGGTCGATATGGGCACCGCGACTACGTTCGATGCGCTCTCAAAGAAAGGGGAGTTTCTCGGCGGCGCAATCGCTCCCGGCCTTGGCATCTCCGCAGATGCGCTGTTCTCCCGAGCGGCACGTCTGCCCCGCGTGGATATCAAGAAGCCTGCGAAGGTCATCGGAACAGGTACGGTCGACAACATTCAGATCGGCCTCTACTACGGCTACATCGGGCTGGTCGACGGGATCCTCGAACGCATGATCGCAGAACTTGGCCCCGGGACTAAGACCGTAGCCACAGGCGGTCTTGCGAAGCTAATCGCAGGTGGATCCAAACACATCAACGCAGTGGACGAGATGTTAACCCTGACCGGGCTGCGCCTCATCTACGAACGCAATCTCGACCGGCACAGGAAGCGCGGAGCGTAGTTTAGACGCGTTCGACTGCGCGGGCTTAAGGTGTAAAAGAGCCGATGCAGAACTACTTCAACTACTTTACCGAGATCGAAGAGCGGTTTCAGCAACGGCGCGGCTCCCTGCTAATGCTCTCCACGCTGGATTGGGCTCTGATCGAAACCTGGCGCGAGGCGGGTGTTCCGCTGGAGGCGGTGCTGCGCGGCATCGACAACGCTTTTGACAAGCATGATGCGAAGGCATTCCGTTCTTCCGGCAGAACCCGCAAGGTGAATGGTCTGGCATGGTGTGCCCAGAGCGTGATGGAAGCCGTTGAACAAGCGATGGAAGCGTCGATCGGCACTGCTCCAGCCGCCGGAGCCCAGGCTATGGAAAGCGGATTTGAAGCCGAACGGGTTAGCCGATATCTGGAACAAAACGCCGGTGTCGTAGAGGCTGTGACGCTCAATCCTCCAGCCGATGCCGTGGCTGTTGAAGTCACAGGCCGATTACGGGCTTTGGCTGTGGGCTTGCGCGCCGAACCAATGCAGCCGCTTGAAGAGCTCGACCGCACGCTCAGTGTGCTTGAGGAGAAGATATTCGCGGCTCTCCTAACGTCAACGCCAGAGGAAGAGCTTGTCGCACTGCGCGAACAGGCGGCAAGAGAGCTGGCACCCTATCGCGGGAAGATGCAGGCTGTTCAGATTAAACAAGTACAGCAACAGTTTCTCCAAAAAAGAATGCTCGAGATGCGCAAGTTGCCCAGGCTCAGCCTCTTCTACATGAGCCACGAATGAGGTTACAAATTGAAAAAGCAGTCTATGGGGGGGCAGGGTTGGCCCATCAAACCGAAGGCGAAGGTGCGGGCAAGGCCATCTTTGTGCCCTTCACACTACCCGGAGAGATCGTCGAAGCGCGCCTTCTGGAACAAAAAAATGCGTTTGGAGAGGCTTCACTGCTTCAAGTTCTGATTGCCTCCGAAGATCGCGTAACGCCGCGCTGCGCTCACTTCGGGCAATGCGGCGGATGCCACTACCAACACGCAGCTTATCCTGCTCAGGTGCAAATGAAGGTTGCGATTCTGCAGGAGACTCTGGAGCGCGTGGGATTATCGACGCTGCCAGCAATACAGACGCATACAGGCGAACCCTGGGCCTACAGAAATCGAACGCGTCTACGAATGGCAGAGATTGAGGCAACCCTCAGAGTTGGCTACAACAGGCGCGGCTCTAATGAGTTTCTTGCCGTTCACGAGTGTCCAATCTCGGCGCCTTTAGTATGGCGCGCGGCCGAGGCACTCCTCACAGTTGCGGCAGAAGGTTCCGCGGCAGGGCGTTTACTTCGCGGCGCGGGCGAGGTCGAGTTCTTCACCACGGGTGATGAAAAGAAACTGCAGATGACACTCTTTGTGAGGAAGGTTCAGCCGGGGTTTGAGGCGCTTTGCGAACGGATGCAGGAGCTGGTGCCTGAGATCGTGGGAGCGGGCATCTCCCTGCTTCCCTCTTCGGAACCGCAGCGGCGAGTACGAAGTCCGCGTCCGTTGAAGACCTGGGGCGCAGATGGATTGAACTACACCGTAGCCGATGAAGGTTATTGGATCAGTCGGGGCGGCTTTTTCCAGGTCAACCGTTTCCTCGTCGATGAGCTTGTCCGAATTGTGACCGCGGGGCGGCGGGGCGCTGTCGCATGGGACTTATACGCTGGCGTCGGATTGTTTTCTCGAGCGCTCGCAAGAACCTTTGAGCAAGTCGTCGCGGTTGAAGCTGCGGGGCACGATCTGTCCATCTCTTTCAAGGGACCAGGGAGGCGCGCTGTCGAAACTACGACGGTGGAGTTTTTGCGAAACGCCGTCGTGCAGCGGGAGCGACCGGAACTGATCGTGATGGACCCTCCCAGGGCGGGCGTAGGAGCGGAGGTTTGTGCCCTGTTGGCGCGGATTTCGCCGCCGGAGATCGTCTACGTCTCTTGCGATCCAGTAACTCTGGCCCGAGACTTGAAACTGCTCGTCGCGGCTGGCTACAACATCGCGGAGGTTCACATGGTCGATATGTTTCCACAGACGTTTCATCTGGAAACGGTGACGATTTTAGGCCGGTGATCGCGGTCGCCTTGTGGTGAAATGGTTAGTGAGTGCGGTCCGCAGGCAGAGCGTTGAAGACCGGAAGAGTGAACGCGCCGAATCCTGATCTCTGGCCGAAGGCGGCTGCACGCATACCCACGCTCGAGTTTCGGCGCGCTCCTCTGTTGGCGGCGGTGTGCTGGTTTGCGGTAGGCGAAGCGATCTCACGTAACCGGCAGCCGGCGGTCGTCCTGCTCATTGCGATTTTGTTATTGTCGCTCCTGACACTTGCCGCCCTGCGATGTTCCCTGAGAATGGCGATCGTGCCGCTGGCTGCGGTCTGGATGGCGATTGGTTGTTGGTGTGCCGAGATGCAACCTGCTCCTCCCACCCAACACGCCTTGGCGAGCTATGCGGATGGCCTCAGCCGTCAGCTTCGCGGTCGCGTTGTCCGGGTGCGCGAGCTGGCTCCTCAACAAAATGACTCCGATCTTGATAAAGAGACAGGCTGGTGGCCTGAGAAGGAGGCTGACGAGGAAGCGGCGGCCTTGGGCGTGCTCTCGATCGATATCGAGGTCGATTCCATCGAGGAAGTAACGCCTGACATCTCGCGAATGCTCCCCATGACGGGCGGTATGCGACTGAATGTGATCGCAGACAAACTAGCCAGTCATGGAACACCCAGCGCGGCTGCACGGCAAGTCTTCCCCACGATGCGATGCGGCGACCTAGTGGAAGCCCCGCTGAGAATCAAGTTGGCGGAACGATATCGCGACCCGGGCGCATGGCAGTATGCGGACTACCTTCTCGCGCAAGGCATAGGCGCTCATGCCAGTGTACGAGCCTCGAAGATCACCCAGCTCGACGAATCAGGCGTAAGCCCTTCAACACACGTCAGTCGCGCAGCACAGGTGCAGTGCCGGATCTACGCCGCACAGAGTTGGGCTTCAAGACGGGTGACCGATTATGTCCACTCCAGGGCAAATCGCGGACTTCCCGCAATCATGCGCCTCAGCCAGGACGACGCGGGGATGTTGAATGCAATGCTGTTTGGCGACCGTGCCGGATTGAACAAGACGCAACGCATCGGATTTGAGCGAACGGGTTCGTTTCACCTGTTCGTCGTCTCCGGCATGCACGTAGGCCTGCTCGCGGGTCTAGTGTTCTGGCTCGCGCGCAGACTGAAGCTGAGGGAGTGGTTAGCTACACTCGTGACTGTCGCGCTCACATTCGGATATGCCCTGCTGACAGGCTTTGGCGCCCCGGTGCAGCGCGCGCTTTTTATGACTGCGGTCTTTCTGCTGGCACGCCTGCTGTCGCGGGATCGGAATGTCCTGAACGCTCTCGGCGCGGCGGCCCTCGGCGTTTTGGTATGGTCGCCGGCAGCTCTGTTTGAAGCGAGTTTCCAGATGACCTTTCTTGCAATTGTGGCAATCGGCGGCATCGCGGTTCCGCTGGCCGAACGGAGCTTTCTACCGTATGCCCACGCGGCCGAGCATCTCTGGGACAAGTGGGAGGACATCGAATTGCCGCCTCGCGTGGCACAGTTTCGTCTGATGCTGCGCATGTGGAGCGAAACGATTGCAGGTGTCGCAGGAGACTCGGCCCGCAGCCTGCCGCCCCTGGTGGTGCGCTGGAGCCTCTGGGCCCTGGAGTTGGCGCTGATCGGCGCGGTCGCGGAGATGGTGATGGTACTGCCGATGGCGGTCTACTTC
Organism: Edaphobacter sp.; assembly: GCA_035567955.1. Lineage (GTDB taxonomy): Bacteria > Acidobacteriota > Terriglobia > Terriglobales > Acidobacteriaceae > Edaphobacter. The sequence goes on along the minus strand of DATMPD010000111.1, from coordinate 31,236 downwards.
CATCGCGCCACGATGTTTGCTGTACCCACCAATATGTTGAGTGTGCCACTGGTCGCCGTGCTGGCTCCAATCGCAGTTATCACATTTTGTGCGTCGCTCCTTAGTCCGTGGGTAGCTATGTTGCCGGGTGCTGCGACTGGCCTGCTGCTGCATGGGGTGGCAGGGGTTATCGGCCGTGTGAGCGCAGTGCGTGCCGCAGATCTGCGGGTTCCGGCGCCAGTTTGGTGGGTGGCGTTGTTGGCGATCGTGACGTGGGCCTTCTGCTGTTGGGCAGTACGCCGGTCACGTGCATGGGCGTGGGCCGCGGTGGCCGTATTGCCTCTTGTTCCGCTGATGGTGCTATGGCCCGAGCCGGTCGTCGTTTCGCCGGGAATGATGGAGGTGACGGCAATTGACGTCGGTCAAGGCGATTCGCTCTTCATCGTTGGCCCGGATGGATCGACCATGTTGCTCGACGCAGGTGGCCCCGTGGGCGGAGTGACCGAGGCCGCCGAGGCGACCAGCCGTTTTGACATAGGGGAAGAGGTGGTCTCTCCGTACCTTTGGTCGCGACGGTTTCGCCGTCTCGATGTGCTCGCCTTAAGCCATGCGCACAGCGACCATATGGGAGGGATGCCTGCGGTGATGAGGAATTTCAGGCCACGAGAGCTTTGGGTCAGCATCGATCCCAACTCGGAGGCGTACCGCGCCTTGCTGTCGGAAGCCAAAGACCTCGGAGTACAAATACGCCATTTCTATGCCGGAAACCAGCTTGCCTGGGGCGGAACGCAGGTGACTATACTTGCGCCGGAGACCGGTTACAACAATCCTCGGGAGCCGGTGAACAATGACTCGCTCGTGATGCGGATGCAGTATGGCAAATCGTCTGTGCTGCTCGAGGGCGACGCCGAGGCACCGAGCGAACGAGAGATGCTGGCGCACGGCCGGGTCGCTGCCGTGACTCTGCTTAAGGTCGGGCATCACGGAAGCCGTACCTCGACGACGCAGGAGTTTCTCGATGCCGCTGCGCCGAAGGATGCGGTGGTTTCGGTGGGACGGGGGAATACATTCGGGCACCCCCGATATGAAGTGATCGAACGGATCGCTGAAGCTCGGACTAAGCTGTACCGGACGGATCAGTTTGGCTTGACTACATTCCTACTTGGCCGAGACGGCGGAATCCGTGAGATTGTCGGTGCGTCTAATTAGGTGAGAGTTTGATCGGGGGAGGTTGTCGATGGAGTTGAATGAGACGAGCGTAGACGTCGTTGCGATCAGCGCAGAGGAGCGGGCGGAGGAGCAGAAGCTGATCCGCCGGCTGCAGATGATGATGAACATGGTGATGCAGGTGATCGCCCAGGACCAGTCGCTGACGATCGATGATGCGGCACAGATGATCGCCGATAGCAGGAAGGCGGCGCTCGCTATGTTTCCGGGCAAGGAACTCGCCTATGATCTGATCTGGCGGCCACGTTTCCAGCGACTCATGCGCGAGCGGTTTCGCATTATGTAACCCTTCGCATTAGGTAACCTTTCGCCTTATGTAACGAGGACCGTCGCTAACGATTGTGAAACGGAGATCATGCGAATACGGCTCGCCATTCGTGAGGATGTTCCGGCGCTGATGGAGCTCATGCGGCGGGTCGTTCCTCTTATGCGCGCGGCGGGCAATCTGCAATGGGATGAGACCTATCCCAACGAAACAGTTTTTCAGCGCGACATCGATCTTGGACAACTTTGGGTTGCCGACGCAGGGGGCGGCATCGGCGGTTTGGCCGCGATCACCATGGATCAGGAGCCGGATTATGCGCAGGTGGGGTGGGACATTAACGAACCTGCCGTGGTGGTGCATCGGCTTGCGGTCGACCCTGCATTTCGCGGGGCTGGGATAGCCGGCGCTCTGATGCAGAAGGCGGAGGAGGTCGCAGCCGAACGCGGCATCTTCGTATTACGCGTCGACACCAACACGCAGAACGCGGCGACGCAGCGGCTTTTTCCGAAGCTGGGCTACCAGCTTGCCGGGGAGATCGGCCTCGAGTTCCGGCCTGGGCTGCGCTTTTTCTGCTATGAAAAACGTCTGCGAGACGATCAGCGTTCGACATAAAGAATGCTATGGCTTCACTCGCACCATCACTACGCCGTGGCTGGGGACCTCGGCGGAATAGCCGCCTTTCACCGCCGATGAATCCTTTTTTGTCCACAGATCCTGGACGTTTGCGGAGACGGTATCCGGGTAGCCGATATCGGTCCAGGCTACCGAGATCTTTGCGGTCGCCGCTCCTCGGTTGAGCAGCGCAATGGCTCGGCCGCCATCCTGCAGCTGCTTCGACCAGACCTCGAGATCGCCGGTCTTCTTCACTCTTCGTCCCTGCTGTCCGAGCGCATCCTGATCGATCGCGATGACGTCTTTGTTGAGCAGGATCTCTTTTGTATCCGCGGTCATGTTGGCGATGTCGTTGCCTGCGAGCAGCGGCGCCGCGAACATGGCCCACATGCTGAAGTGTGTCCGGTACTCTTCCTTGGTCATCCCGCCGTTGCCGACCTCGAGCATGTCGGGATCGTTCCAGTGTCCTGGGCCGGCATAGCTCTCCAGTCCATTCATCAGGTCGAGAATCTGCGATACGCCACCGCCGCCCCATGTCTTCTTGCAGTCCCAACAATCCTGAATATCGGGGGTTGCTCTCCATAGATTGCCGACCGGGCCGGCCCAGAGCCACGGCTTGGTTGACCCCCATTCGCATATGCTGAAGACGATAGGCCGTCCCGATTCGGCGAGCGCGTTGCGCATCAAGGTGTAGGAGGATTCGCTGTTCTGTCCGGGCAGGGTGTTGCACCAATCCTCCTTCAGATAATCGACACCCCAGTTGGCGTACTGCTTTGCGTCCTGATATTCGTGTCCGATGCTACCTGTACGTTTGGCGCAGGTCAGCGTTCCCGCATCGGTGTAGATGCCGAGCTTCAACCCTTTCCCGTGGATATAGTCGGCGAGTGCCTTGATGCCGGAGGGAAAGCGCTCCGGGTCGGCCAGGATGTTTCCGGCTGCGTCCCGCCCGGTCTGCCAACAGTCGTCGAGGATGACGAACTGGTAGCCGGCGTCCTTCATGCCGTTGCTGGCCATCGCGTCGGCCGTCTCGCGTACTACTTTCTCGTTGAGGCCTTTGCATGCGAACTTATTCCAGCTGTTCCAACCCATGGGCGGCGTTCTGGCCAGGCCGTTGTCGAGCGCCAGCCCGGAAGAGGCCGCCATCGTGAACACCATCGTCAGGAACAACATTCGTCCAGCGGAAAAACCTAAGCGCATCACAAATTCCCTTTCAACCCGCGTAATCTAACGAATTCAGTTCTCGGCATTCTAACTCCCGCCGGGAGAGTACCCCCCTCCCCCGGGTAATCAACGTAAAGTATTGGCATTCAGTACTTTGCAATCACTGGCTTCTGCAAAGTATTCATAACAGATACTTTACGGATAAAGTCCTTGGTTTCAATAAATTAGCCCCGGAGGGTCTCCGGGGCCTGCTTGTTTGACCTATATATCCAGTATACCGGACGGAGCCAAACTCAAATGCCACGCGGATATTGCTGATTCACAAAGAGTTAGTGAGTTTTGGGACTTGACATGTGTTTTTTGGGCTGAAAACGCTGAAAATAATCGCAAATGCAACAAACAAAATCAGATCCCCGTTCGCATTTCGCTGTGCGGCTGCTCGGGGATGACGAGAGGGCAACTGGAGTTTAGGGGCGTGGCAATGGCAGCCATATTGGGGTGAGGCGAGCTTCTACCATCCCACCCATCGCAACTGCGCGATGGATGGGACACCCGGAGACTGTGTCTGGCCGAAGCAGCCTTTAGAACTCGAAACGGGCAGTGAGTTGCGCGTCGCGCGAGTTGTTGGCCTGAGTGCTTACCGTTCCGAAGGTTGCGCTACCGAAGACCGTGCCGATGCCGCCAAACTGTGTGTGGTTGGTGACGTTATAGAGGTCGGCCTGCAGCAGCAGATGAGAGCTCTCAAAATGTAAGGGGAAGCTGCGACGAATACTGATGTCGATGTTGTAGTTTCCGGGACCGTACAGGTTATAGGGTGCTGTGCGTGGTGCGTTGCTGAAAAGAGGCACGGCGGCCGTAGAAGGCGTGGTAATGAAGGCGGCCGAGTTGATGAAGGACATGGTCTTGAGTGTGGACGCGTTGCCTCCATGTCCCCAGTCGCCGTTCAGCTTGACGCTGCTGGCGGTATAGGCAGGATTGAGGCTGGGCAGGCAGGTTCCGTTGGCGGCGTTGGTGCCGCAGGAGGATGCCGTCAGCGCCAGCGGCGAACCGGAGAACATCTGGATGATGCTGGAGAATTTGAAGTCGCTCAGCAGGGCTCGGGAGAAGGTATTTCCGCCTCCGAGGTGGCCCTTACCGAAGGGAAGGTCGTAGACGCCGGTCAGCACCACGTGCTGGGGCTGGTTCGAGGTGGAGACCGTACGCTCGATCGAGTCGGCCTTGTGGAACTTGCCGTCGCCGGAATACTGGGCGGGAATATCGTAGCCGGAGCGGAAGGTGCCTCCGTCGTCGATCGCCCTGGACCAGGTGTAGTTGGCCATGAAGGTCAGGCCGTGTGTGTACCGCTTCATCACCGAGATCTGGAGGCCGTTGTAGTTGGCGTTGGCTATGTTTCCGTAGGAATCGCTGACGCTGTATTGAGGGAACGGCTTCAGCAGAGTGGAGAGGGTCTGGTTGGGGTCGAAGGAGGCGTAGCCGTTCTGTGGCGTAACGCCCTGCGCCGCAGCGGCTGCGATGGTGGCCGGCGTCGCCTTGTTGCTCAGGAGAGCGCCGAGAGAGAGGTACTTTGGATCCAGCTGATTGATCCAGAATCCACGACCGTTTCCGCCGTCGGTGATCAGGAAGTGACCCTGGGAGCCGACGTAGCTCATGGTCAATGTCATGGAATCTGTCAGGGCTCTTTGGAAACCGAAGCTCCAGCCGATGTACTGTGGCGCTCGGCCGCCGTAGTACGGGTCACCATAGTTTGCTGTTTGAGGGGTGGTGGAGGGTGCGGCGAGATTCGTGCTGAAGCCTACGCCGTAGCCTGCCACGAGGGACGGCGGCTGCGCGAAGGCCGGGAAGCCGGCGTCGAGCTGCTGCGACGGAAGGAAGTTGACTGCGTTGTTATAAACCGGCTTTGGAGTTGAGGAGAAGCCCAGCGTGCCGGTGCCGTTCCTCGAGATGGCAGAACCGCCAACACCGTTGCCGTGCGTGTACATGACGCCCCAGCTGCCACGCCAAACTGTCTTCGGATCGCTCTGGAAGGCGAATCCAAGACGTGGCCCGAAGTTCTTGAAGTAGTTGTTCACGTTTGTCGTGCAGTTGCAGCCGCCGCTGGTCGCAGTGTTGCCTGCGAATCCAATGGCCCCCTTGTTGCCCGTGATCGGATTGGTTGCATTCGGGTCAAGATAGGAGAGGCGATTGAATTGTTCGCGATAGGTTGGGTAGTAGTCATAACGCAGACCGAGGTTCAGGGTCAGCCTGGGGGTGACCTTCCAGTCGTCCTGAATGTATGGGGAGATGGGGCGGAAGCGGCCGCCGGTAGAGACGATGGCGAGATTGTCGGTCAGGGTCTCGCTGTCGATGGCTCCTGCCAGCAGGCTCGCGTACGAGTATCCGGTCTTCGTATCGAGATTTGTCGTGGAGTTAGCCAGAGTGCATGTACCTGTTGCGCCCGACTTGCAGAGGAAACCCTGCGTTTCGGTCGAGGAGGCGTTGAGCGTCAAGGGACTGGTGCCGGTCGAGTTGATGGTGTAGTTGTATTCGAGCCACTTGACTTGAACGCCCACAGTGATCGCGTGTTTGCCCAACGCCATCTGGAAGTTGTCCGAAGCGATATACGCATTGGCAATAGAACCGTTGGCAACGCTTCCTGCCCAGCTGGTTGGAAGGCTTCCGTTGCCTGTGAAGTTGGTGATCGGAAATCCATCGGACGCCTGACCGGCAGGCAGCCCGGTGATTCCTGCTGCCGAGGCAGCGAATGCTCCGCCTTGATTCGGATTGTAAGTGGGCCCATTGTAACGGGCGAAACCGTAGTTGAACTGGTTTACGAAGCGCGGCGAGAGAACGTAGGTCTCCTGCAAGGTCCATACGGTTGTCTTCGGGGCAAACTCCTGGCCGTAGTTGTAGGGAGCGAAGGGGGTGACGTTTCTTCCTGCGGTCGTTTGCACCGCGGGGCCGCCGGCAGTTACCTGTCGCCCTTTTGCAAAGGTAAGGGCAATGGTGTTTTTCGAGTTGATGACCCAGTCGGCGCGGTCCGTCGTCATCCAGTTGTTCAGACCGTAGGGATAGCCTCCTACAAAGTTATTGCCAATCGTCGTCGGCAGCGTGTAATGCTGCGGAAGGAAATGCTGCAGGTACTGCGCCACCTTCGACTGCTGCGACAAGGGAATCGTGTTGTTGGCGTATGCCTTACGCGTGCAAGCTGTGCCGGTTGGGTTGCACACCGTCGACGTCGGGTCGTAAACGCCGGTAATACCGTTTTGGTTTGTGGGCGAGATCAGCTGGTCGGTAAAGTTTCCGTTGTATTCCGCCTGGGTCGGCAAACTCTGAAAAGCGGCGAGCGGCCCGTGGGCGAAGCGATAGATATCGATGTTGGCAAAGAGGAAGAGCTTGTCTTTTATGATGGGCCCGCTGATCAACCCGCCAAATTCGTTCTGGTTCTCTCTCGGCTTGTGCGGCGGCCCGGGCTGGCCGGTCTTGGGATCGACGGGTCCGAGCAGGGAGGGTGCGAAGAATCCCCAGGTATCGAGTGCGGTGTTGCGGAAGTACTCGTACAAGGCTCCGTGATATTTATTGCCGCCGGATTTGGTGGAGTAGTTCTGTACGCCCATGCCCTCATAGAGGGCGGAGTAGCCTGAGGTCTGGACCTGGAACTGATCGACGGCATCGACAGAGATTGCTGTCCAGACAAAGCGTGTGTCGCCCTGGCCGGCTACGGAGGTGAATGGAATGCCGTTGACATAGACGGCTGACGCCGCGCCTCGGCTGCCGGAGCCGTTGACGACGCCGGTGTTGGTGGTCAGGTTGCCGTTGGTTTCGTTGCCCTGCACGCCGGGCATGAGGACGGCAAAGTCGGTTGCGCGACGCTGGTCGGGGCTTCCTGCGGCGCCCATCTGGATGGGCAGCGCGGCGTACATCTCCTGCTCCATGGTCGCGCCGAGCGTTGCGTTGCTGGTCTCAAGGGCTGGCGGAGCAGCGGAGACATCGATGCTCTGGGTTTCAGAGCCGATCGTCAACACTATCTTCAGGTCTGTAATCTCCAGAGCGTTGACGTGCACATTCTCCTGAGTGACGGTCTGAAACCCCTTGGTCGCAACGGTGACGCTGTAGATGTCGGGGTTCAGCGGGGTGAGATCGAAGTCACCGCTGCCCGATGTCGTTCGCGTGAGTTTGGTGCCCTGCGTCGCCGAGGTGGCGGTGACGGTTGCGTTGGGAACGACGGCGCCGGTCGAGTCGGTGACGACTCCTTTGATCTCGCCCTTGCCGGAGAGCTGGGCGCTTGCCGAGGAACTCCATAGCAGAAGGACGGCGGTGAGGAGCACAAGCAATCCGGAGGAGACACGGATGTGGGAAGTTCCACGATGGAGCGTGGCCTGTCTCTGGATTTTGCTGGGAATCTTGTCGAACGTCATACTCTAACCTCGCGAAAATCTTTCGGGAAAACGTTTTTTTAGCGTGTAACTGGAGGGGGACCCGCCTTTTTCATTTTGGCGACGTAAGGTCAGACCACCTGTGTGCGTTACAAAGCTTCTTCCCTCGCTATAAGAGCTGTCAAGTGCTAAAGAGAAATTTTTTCAGGGGTGAATCCTCAACGGGACAGGCGTGAAACCAGCGAGAGGAGGGGTCCTTGGCTTCTGGCTCGGAACGGGGACGGACGAAGCGGACGAAACCGGCGGGAATGAGGTGGTTGTACCTCATGGGTGGGAGTTGCTTTTCGAGGGAAGGCCTCCGGCACACCTCTAAGGCGACTGCGCCGGGCCTAGTTGGGGAGTCTTGACGGGGGTAGCCAGTCCGATGATCTCGGTCAGGATATTGGTGGTCTTGTTTACCACCCACAGGTTGCCACTGGCGTCGATGGCAACTGCGTAGGCGTAGTTCAACCCTGCATCCCGGGACCATCCTGCTGTGGGCGAGAGGATCTGACCGGGTGAGTTTGTGGCGGAACCGGCGAGTTCGGTGATGGACGAGCCGAGGATGTTGGTGACCCAGACGTGGCCGGAGCCGTCGATGGCAATGCCCTGGGGATGCGAGATGCTGGCCTTGCCGTCGCTGTAGCCGCTCGAGATGACAGTGCCATCGCTGGCGAGTTGACTGATGCTGTCGCCGAGGTAATTCGTTACCCAGACGAAGCCGCGCTGATCGATGGCGACGGCGGCAGGCCCTCTGCAGCAGGCATAGTTGGTGAACTGGCTGCCGTCGGGAGAGATTTTGGTAATGGTGTCATCTTCGTTGCTCGCGGCCCAGCCGTTGTGGTTCGCATCGATAGCGATGCCATAGGAATAGGCTAGTTGAGGCCACTGGTATCCTGTCGGCCCTGACAACGGCTGACCGGTGCTGGAGAGCAGCGTGACGCTTGAGTTGTGGCTGTCGGTCACCCAAACTGTGGAGTTGGTGTCGATGGCGACGGCGATGGGGTAGGCGATGCCTCCGGCGGTGAACCCGGTGGGGCCGGAGATGAGTTGACCGGTCGCACTGAGGGCGGTCACGCTGCCGTAGCCGCCGTTGACGCTCACGGGGCTGTCTTCGTTGGGGATCCAGACGTTGTTTTGGGGGTCGATAGCGAGGCCATAGGAGTGAAAGAGGCCGCCGCCGGTGATGCCGTTGGGAAAGGCTGGAGCGCCGGTGGGGGAGAACCTCGATGCGGCGCCAGAGTAGCTGGCAACCCAGACGTCGCCTGTGGCGTCGACGCCGACGGCGGTGGGCAGGTTCATCCCTCCGCCGGTGTAGTTGAGGAACATTGTCCAGTCGGAGGGTGCGGCGGTCAGGGCTGGAGTAAAGGCGGTGCTGGCGGTCGACTGGGTGTAGAGTGCAGCGACGTTGCTTCCGGGATTGCGGGCGAGATTGAGTGCGGCGTCGAGGGTGTTGCTCGGAGCGGTTCCGCCGGCAGGTGTGGTTGCGGAAAAGAGGGCGGTGCAGCCTGAGGGTAAGGCTGCTGAGGTACAGGTGTTCAACAGGTTGGCGACGGAGTTGATCTTGGCAGCGGGCGATGAGGCGTTTTGGGGGAAAGAGGCTCCGGGAGATGTGCCTGTTGTCAGATTGGCGAGGCTGGCTACGGTGGCGACGGCGTTGCGGAGACCCTGAGTGTTGGTTGAGGTGGCTCCGATGTTGGCCCCGGCACTTAGAAACTGAGCGAGTCCGTATGCCGTGGCGGCGGTGGTGACCTCATTGATAACGAATTGTGAGCCGGATGTCAGCTGGTTGCAGGCGCCGATCGGCGAGGCGAGGGCGATACCCGGGTTGGGGGCGCCACCTCCGACATGTCCTCCGAGGACGACGACGTACAGCTGAGAAGAGGCTGCGGGACAGGCGTAGCCGGCGGGGACGGTGAAGGCTCCGGCTCCATCGGTGGCCAAAGTGTTAGTAAGGAGACCGGTTCCCGGAGAGCCATTTCCGGATGTGCCTGCGGCGTAGAGCTGCACGGTAGCTGCAACGACTGGTTGCGTGCCGGCGTTTGCGTTACCGGTGAAGCTGACACCCGGATTGCTAGCGGCTGGAGTGACGGTGAGAGTGCCGGTCGCGAAGGTAAAGCTGTAGTTGGCGGCGGCGAGAGTTCCGATGGTTGCGACGATCGGGTAAGAACCGGCTGGAGAGGAGGAGGCTGCTGTGGTTGTCAGAGCCGGTTGTCCGGTGACGGCGGTCTGCGTGTCTCCATTAACAAAGCCTGTGATGGTGGCAGAGAGCGAGGGGAGCACCGATCCTGCGACGATGCTCTGGTTGTTGGGCGTGACGGTGAGGGTGGCTTTGTCGACGGTTAGGGCACCGTTGACATAAACGACGTTGTAGTTGGCGAGATTGGCGCCGGTGGCGACGGGAACAATCGAATAGGCGCCGGCAGGAGAGGAAGGCGTCGCGACAGTGGAGGAGGTGAAGGCGAAGGTGTCACCGGGAAGCGCTCCACTAGCCGAAGCGGTAAAGGTTGGGTTAGCAGCTCCGTAGACTCGGCTTGCATTGGCAGCAGTGACGGTGAGGGTAGGATGGGTGACTTGGGTGTTGGAGCCGCCGCAGCCCGCAAGAGAAAGGGAAAGAACGCCGGCCAACCCCACGACGAAAGGAACCTGGGCACTGCGAAGAAATGATCTCACGGGATTTCAGGATACCAAGTGCTCTACTGGTGGCGGTACGGTTGGGTGAGACCATCCAGATCGACGGAGGCCACAAAGGAGCGGACAGCAGCGATCATCTGCCGGCGAGCCACCTCCGCCGGTAGAGTCGTGTCGATCGTCTCAGCCTTAAGCAGAATGGGAATAGGGCGCTGAGGATCTTGCGAGAAGAGAGCTTGCGTGGTCGGCTTGCTGTAGACGAGTCCGAAGTGTGCGCGGTCACTCGAGTACTCGCCGCACGATGCCCCGTTGCAGATGGTGGTGGCTTCCAGATACTGCGTTGCGCCATCGTTGAAGAACGACCCGGAGAAGCTGACTGCAACGTTGCTCACAGTCGGCAGCGTCAGCTGATCGCGCCACAGTGGATCCTCCCCGCGCGCCGAGTGACAAATCAGCGTGTCATGAGAGCCCATCGAAGGAGACACTCCCAGGGAGATTGGCGTTCCTCCTCCGTCGGGCACATATTGGGCCCAGTGAAAGACGAGCGGCCCGGTGAAGAGATTCTCGTTCCATGAGCGCGACAGGGTGTAGCTGCCAATGCGCGCGGGAAACTGTCCCAGAGCATTCTGATCAGCCTTCATCTGCGCAGTGTAACTGTCGTTGTGCGTTAGCACATAAGCGCGTGCGACCCCATAGCAGCTGAACAGCACAAGGACGAACATGGATGCGAATCGAAGCGGAAAAGAGTGCCCTGTTGCCGAACCACCCGACCTTGCCGGGTTCATTGCCGGAGGCTTGATCTCGCCAGGCGACTCACTCAACCGCCGGACAACGTAGAAGAGCAGAAACGTGCCAAGGAGAAAGAGGCAGGCTCCAATGATGTAATCGCCCATCTCCGCTCGATCCTGCAGCCAGGTGAAGTGCAGTGCAACCAGGTAATACAGCACCAGAATGCAGAGCCGCGCGAAGTTGAACACGTAACCGAGCAGTACAGCCCCTGCCACCACGGCAGCATGCGCATGCCAGCGGAAACGATAGAGATAGCCTGCAATCAACGCGATGAATCCCATGGTGACAGCGCCGCGAATGCCGTTGCAACCGGGGGCGATGAACATGCCGAACTCGGGGGTGAACATCAGGCGCAGCTGGTCCGGGCTCAGGGGCTGGCCAAGCGCGATCGCAAACGCCCGTGCCACGTGGGCGGAGGCGCGCTGCAGGGGCAGGTCAACAAACACATTGAAGATATGAGGAATGGGGTTGACGAACCAGAGAAGGACGAGGGGAAACAATGCCGCCCGAAAGAGCCGCGTCCCGCCGAAGAGCAGGACTACACCCGCACCGTAGGCGAAAAACACGAGCGAATGCGGCGGGACGTAGATTGACCATTGCGGTGACAGGACCAAGACCAAGATCGATTGATCCCGCACATGCACTGCCACGGTAGTAACGACAAGAATGACGAGTCCCCACCAGCTGCCGTCCATCTCCCACCCGAGCGAACGCCACACCCGCAGGATCAACACGAAGCTAACCAGCGGAATCAACATGCCGATCGACTTGAGGGCGTCGGTCATCCATAGCGACCAAAGAGCATTAACAGTCGACCAGATGGTGGACAGGCCGAGGATTGCGACGAGAGACGCCAGTACCGCAGCGCGGGGCACGCTGAGGCCAGCCGTTCCAGCATCAGGAAGCGGGCTGACTTCAGCGGCGGCCTGAAAAGTTGACATAAGAATTTGGCTTCAGGTGACTTACCTGGGGAGTAATTAGGTAGTCAACCTCGGTGGAGTTTCTACTTGGATGATGAACTACTTGGACGAACTGCGACGAGCTTTGATGCGTGTACGAGCGGATACGAAAAATGCACCTACGGAGCCGACGACAGCAAGAATGGCTGTTGGATTTTCTGGGGAGTTCACGCAACCGCCTTGTCCATACAGCGGGAGGGCGACGGAAGAGAGGAGGGCGATGCCGGCTAATACTACAAAAGTTTTCTTCATTTGTGTCCTCAATTGGGAAGGTACCGTCACGAAAGTTGAAAGTCAACGCAGAATGACCCTCACTGCATAACACTTTTGTGTACCAATAGAGATTTAATTGTCTGTCTTCCGAAGAGTGGCCCTTTGCTCTATTCGCGTGCCTTCCGTGATACCTCCACCGACTCGATACCTCGCCCGCTCGAGGATGGCGCAGGGTGTTGAGGGCGGTTTGAGCCGCAGCCTCCGACGGGAGCCAGGGCATTCCACTAAGTGTTGATCCGCTCTAAGTTACGGCCGGAAATTCTACTTCGGCTGACCCTCCAGCCAACTATGGAAATCAGGCTCCTGGGTTGAGCGCAGTTGAATACAGTCGTTGATGCTGTCAACGGCTTTGGCGAGCGTGCGTTCCGATGCCTCGATCTTATGCGTCGAGAAAAAGTCGATCACCTCATCTCGTTGCCGCACGGTGCAGAAGTTTCCGGTCGCTCTTACTACCTCTGCGCCTGATGAAACTGTTAACTGCGCGTGAACCTTGTCCCAGTTCTGCTGCATGTACTCCCATGTCTGGTCTCGTGTCGCGCGGTCCCGCAGCAGCGCGGTCAGCACGATCCAGGTGTCCTGGTTTCTCACTTCGCCCGAGACGAGGTAGTCGAGCGTGCGCTTCACGAGAGCGGGATCACGGAATCGCCCCAGCGTGCGCAGTGCATCCGTCTTCTCGCCGGGGTCGCCGGAGTTTCTGCTGACAGCGAGGAGTTTGTCGTAGAGTGCGGAATCTCCGTTGCTCGCGCTCACCAGCACGGCAGAATCGGAGAGCGCCGCATCCAGCGTCTTGTCCTTCTTGTTGTCGACGGCGAAGACTCGCGTGGTCAACTGCTGCGCCTGGGCAAGCACTGCGGGATCCTGGGCCGCCCCGAGCATCTCGAACAGCGTGCCGCGAAGCTGCTGCCGGTCGAACGGCTCTCCCTTCATCGGACTTCCCAGCGCGGCGTACACCGGCCCGAACTGACGCCGCACGACTGCTGCAAACTCTGCGCGATCTTTATCGGTGGCGATGTCCGAATCAACTTTTTCAAGCTGGCGATGGGCTAGGTCCAGCACGGCGGCGTTCGGGTCCTGTTTCAGCGCGAGGACCAGGTCGAGGTATCCGCCGACAGATGCCTGCCCGGAGCGAACCAGCGCCCAGCGGTCTCCCAGCAGGCCGATCCTCTCGGGCGGCGTCAGCGCAGTCTCGGCCTTCGCCACGATCGCGCTGTATTGCTGCGGCGTATACAGGGTCCGATAGTAGCCCTTCCCGCCGGCATTGGCGTAGAGCATGGGCACGCCGACATCCATCGGTAGCGGAATGCTCGAGTCCTCCGGGGTCAGGACGCGGCAGATCGGCTTGTCGTTTGTCTTGAGGCACACGGGGACGGTCCAGCGCGGGTCTGGCTGATTTAGCCCGTCAGTCCCCGCGAGTTTTGCGGAAGCGGTGGACGACAGGAAGAAACGGCCCTGCGCAACCGGAACGCCGCTCGCCTGCCGCTCGGAGAGTGTGAGCAGAGGGACTCCGGGCTGTGTCACAAAGCTCGACATGATCTGATCGACCGGCAGGTGCGAGTTTGCGGTCTGCGCGCTCCAGAAGTCCTCGGCCGTTGCATTCGCATACAGGTGTGCCTGCAGGTAGTTATGTACGCCCTGCCGGAAGGCCTCCTTGCCGATGTAGTGCTCCACCATGCCGATCACCGCGCCCGCCTTGCCGTACGCGATGCCGTCGAACATCTCGTTGATCTGATCCGGGGTGTTCGCCGTTGCACGGATCGTGCGTGTCGTCTTTTGTGCATCGAGGTTCAGGGTTTGATCGAGATCCTGCGCGTCATCCTGCGGGTAGTTCCACTCCGGCTTCCACTCCGCCAGCGGCTTGGTCTCCATCCATGTGGCGAAGCCCTCGTTGAGCCAGAGGTTGTCCCACCACTGCATGGTGACCATATCGCCGAACCACTGGTGGGCCATCTCATGCGCAACCACTACCGCCACGCGCTTCTTCTCCGGAATGTTGCCTGTCTTCATATCGACCAACAGATCGGTCTCGCGGTACGTGATGCAGCCGAAGTTCTCCATCGCGCCTGCTTCAAAGTCCGGCAGCGCCACCATATCGAGCTTTGGCATCGGATATTTAATTCCAAAGTAGGCGTTGTAATAGGGCAGTACATACTTGGCCGACTCTAGAGCGAACTTGGTCAGCTCCACTTTGTCAGGCGTGGAGCAGGCGCGGATCGGCACACCTTCCGACTTGCCTTCGGTGCACTTGAAGTCGCCAACGAGAAAGGCAACGAGATACGTGGACATCTTCGGCGTGGTGGCAAACTGCAGTGTGTGTTTTCCCGCGAGCGGGCCTGGCTTATCCGAGATAATGTTCGTGTTGGAGATGGCTGTGTCGGCAGTGTCCACGACCAGGGTGACGTCGTAAGTGGCCTTTAGTGCAGGCTCATCGAAGCTTGGGTAAGCGCGGCGCGCATCCGTGGGTTCGAACTGCGTCACCGCGTAATTGCGCGTCTTTGTCTTTGAAAGATAAAACCCGCGGAGTTTATCGTTGAGGACGCCGGTGTAATGGATCGCCAACGAAACTTTGCCTGCCGGCAGTTCCTTCGGAAACAAAAACGTGGCTTGCTCGTCCGTCGCACTGAGCAGAACATAACCATCCTGTCTCACCAGTTTCCCGGGAATCGTTCCTGAAATCTCTCTCTGACCCCCACCCTTTGTCACCACTCGGATGACTTCTGAGTGGGTTTCCTGAACTGAGACGAACTTCAGTTCAGCCGCGTTCAGCGTAATCTTTTTGCTCGGTGCATCGAGGATCACGTCGATCGTCTCCTCGCCGCTGAAGGTGGCAGCGTGAAGATCAGGAGTCAGAGTGAGCTTGTAGTGCTCCGGACGGACGCCGGCAGGAAGCCTTTGAGCCCAGGTCGAGAAGTTTGCGATGAGGAGGAGGATTGAGAGAGCAAAGACGGTCCTGCGAAATGACATGAATGGGCCTCTGGTTAATGATAGTGAGCTCGCAGGAACACGAGCGATGCTTTGTGACGAGTTGCCTATTTGATTCGCCCAACACACAGACGCGCAGGACGATATTCGCTGACTGAGACGGCCTTCGCATCGAGTCCGGCGGCCGCGCACAGACGTTTCCAATCCTCCACGACGAAGCTGCGGCGGATCGAGACCGCCCCATCATTCTTGACGAACCGATGCCATGTCGTGAACGGCGCCCACAGGCGAAAGAGGTGATATGGCACCGCCTTGCGATGGAGATCGTTGACGAACCAGCCGCGGCGAGTTGTGCGCTCCGTCCATTGGAGAAATTGCACAATCTGCGGATCGGTCAGGTGATGTGTCAGCAACGAACAGATCACCACGTCGATATCTCCCATTTCGGCGTTTGAGAGTGCGTCGCCGACGATCCATTGGATTCGCCGGGCAGGCGGTGTTGCCTCTCTCGCCGCGCGAATGGCGTCCGGGTTCAGGTCGATGCCGGTCAACGCGACCGAAACTCCCCGCTTCGCAGCCCAGGCATCGATACGCCGCAGCATATCGCCATCGCCGCATCCCACATCCACCACTTGCAATGGCTGCGTTGACGGCGGATGAGCCGCGATCAACTCATCCATCCACGACAATGTCGGTCGATAGGCGAAGGTAAGGCGGTTGACC
Source organism: Edaphobacter sp. (assembly GCA_035567955.1). Classification (GTDB taxonomy): domain Bacteria; phylum Acidobacteriota; class Terriglobia; order Terriglobales; family Acidobacteriaceae; genus Edaphobacter. The sequence goes on along the minus strand of DATMPD010000111.1, from coordinate 15,307 downwards.
CGCGCAATGTCATGCAGGCACCCGCGCAGTTCTTCGTAGCTGCACGGCTGATCCATCATCTCGACGAGGTCGGCGCGGTGCGACAGATCGAGTTTGGCAGACGGCGGCACTCGTCCGGAGGACAACACACCAGGATTGTCGGCAGACGGCATCGGAGGAGGCGGGATGGATTTCGAAGGCAAGTGAACTCGCGATCAGTATAGCGGCTTCAAACCGGGCCTTCCAAAGGGATGGCCTTTGGTCGCTTGCAGCGGAAGCGTTTGCACGATCATCCCTGGATCGACTCAGCGCGTTCGGAATAGCCCTCGATCTCCGATGCCCTCGCCTCAGCGTAGGCAGCCGCTCCGAGCAACGCGCAGGTGTCATCGAGGATCACGCGAACAGGAATCGATTGCAGCAGCGGCGACAATCGTCCCTTGTCGAGAAAGGCCTGAAGGAACGTGCCATTCTTCAGCGTCTTGAGAATCTTAGGAGCGATTCCGCCGCCGAGATACATCCCGCCTGTGGCCATTACCTTCAGCGCAATATTTCCCGCCTCCGCCCCATAGGCCCCGGAGAAGAGCTTCATCGTTTCGAAACAAAGGGAACTGGAACCGTCTTCGGCGCACTGACCAATCACCGCGTTGGGATCCTCGGTCTGCATGCGGTCATGCAGCCATCCGGGCTCGTTGATCTTTTCGACGTCGCGCAGAAACGTGTAGACGTTCTTGATCCCGATACCGGAGACAACGCGCTCCCAGCTCACGCGTCCGTTGAGCGTATCGCGCAGATATTCGAGCAGAGCGATCTCGCGTTTGCTTCGGGCGGCGAAGTCGCAATGACCTCCCTCGGACGGAATCGGCCGATGCTTATTGCCGTCCCAGATCAGCAGCGCCTCACCGAGCCCCGTGCCTGCCGCGATCAACCCGGCATGCCCGCTCGCATCCGGGTCGCCATTGTGCAGCGTAAAGATGCTCTCCGGTGCAAGCTCCGGGATACCGTACCCATTTGCTTCCAGGTCATTGATCAGAAAAATGTGCGGGATCCCGAGCGACTTCTCCAGATCGCGCTCGTCCAGGGTCCAGGGAAGGTTCGTCAACTTCAGTCGTCCGTCGCGAACCGGGCCGGGACAGCCGAAGCAGGACGCGACAATTTGATCCTTTTTTTCGCTACCGGCGGCAAGGAACTTGTTCACTACATCATCGAGGCTGGCAAACTCGTGTGCGGGAAACTTCTGGTCGCGCACTGCCTGCAGCCGGCCATTGGCAAAGTTGTACAGTTCAAGGTGGACCTTGGTGCCACCTACATCACCAGCAAGGATCATCGAAGCTCCAGGGTACCGGTAGAATCGGAATCCGCCGGTGCTGGCAGCTTAGCGGCTGCGGCCGCATCGAGCAAGAGCGTTAGCCGTCCGCTCGCGGGACGGATGATCTGCGAAGGATAGGTGTCCGGCTGATACGGGCCCAGGAAGACGTCATGCAGCACCTGGGCCTTTTCCGCGCCCTCGATCAGGAACGCCACTTCTCTACCCTGATTGATTACCGGCCAGGTCAGCGTAATGCGCCATGCATCTTTCTGCGGAACATGGTTCGGCACAACGATGTGACTCATCTCGTTCAGCGCTTCGGTGTGAGGAAACAAGGACGCTGTATGACCATCGTCTCCCATGCCAAGCAAAATGAGGTCGAAGGTAGGGGTCTGGGCGCCCTCGAGCTTGAAGGTATTGCGAATCACCGACTCATAGCGTGCGGCCGCGACTTCCGGCTCGAGTTCACCCTCCATCCGGTGAACTTGTTCCGCAGGCAGCGGCACTTTGGAGAGCAGCGCTTCCCTGGTCATGCGGTAGTTCGACTCTGGGTGATCGGGCGGCACGCAGCGCTCGTCAACCCAGTAGAGCTCGATGCGATCCCAGGGCACCTGTTTTAGAAACGGCTCCGCGGGATCGGCCAGCAGCGCAAACATCGACTTGGGAGTCGTGCCACCCGAGATCGCGATACGGGCAACGCCGCGGTCCTTAGCAGCCTTCAACGCAACATCCGAGAAGACCTGCGCGGCTGCTTGCGCGGTGGCCGCAGAGGTTGGCAATACACGATAGGTGAGGGTGACTGGCCGCGGCATTGAGGGTCCTATCTGTTCAAGATTAAAGTTTGCGCCACTTGCGTCCGTCGCTCTTCATCAGAGCGTCGGCCGTCGCCGGTCCCCAGGTTCCTGCGGCATAGTTGGGAAGATCGCGAATCGGATCGTTCGCCCAGGCGTGCAGAATCGGCGTCATCAAAGCCCACGTCGCCTCTACGCCATCGCGGTGGGCAAACAGAGTCGCGTCTCCGAACATGGCGTCGAGCAGCAACCGCTCATACCCGTTCGCTGAAGACTTGCCAAACGCCTCCGCGTAGCTGAAGTCCATGTTCACCTTGCTGATGGTCATCGTCGGCCCTGGAACCTTGGCTCCAAACTGCAGCGTAATCCCCTCGTCCGGCTGGATCCGCATTGAGAGTATGTTCGGCTTGATGCCTTCGCCGCCCTTGCCCTGGGCGTCTTTGAAGAGCAGCAGCGGAGGCAGCTTGAACTGAATGCTGATCTCGGTGACGCGTTTCGCCAACCGCTTGCCTGCTCGAATGTAGAAAGGAACTCCCGCCCAGCGCCAGTTCTCAATCTCCAGCCGCAACGCAGCGTAAGTTTCGGTCTGCGATCGCGGATGGACGCGCTCCTCCTGCCGATATCCCACGACAGGCTTTCCATCGACGGTTCCAGGCCCATACTGTCCGCGCACCGTGTCGGCCGGATGAATCGGCTGAACGGCCTTCCATACCTTCACCTTTTCGGCACGCACCGCATCGGCTGCGAAGGAAACCGGCGGCTCCATCGCTACGAAGCTCAAGAGTTCCATTACGTGGTTCTGCACGACGTCGCGCAGAGCGCCAGCGGTCTCGTAGAACGGCCCACGACCTTCGATCCCGATGCTCTCCGCTGCCGTGATCTCAACGTGATCGATGTAGTTGCGGTTCCACACATTCTCGAAGATGCCGTTGGCGAAACGGAATACCAGGATGTTCTGCACCGTCTCTTTGCCGAGGTAGTGATCGATTCGGAAGATCTGATTTTCGTCGAACACCTTATTGACTTCGTCGTTCAACGCCTTGGCGGACTCCAAGTCGTGGCCGAACGGCTTCTCGATGATGATGCGAACCCAGTTCTTGCCATCGCCGCAGTCCCTGGGTCTGGCCATGCAATGATCGCCCAAATATTTGATGATGTCCGAGAAGTACTCCGGCGCAGTTGCAAGATAGAAGAGACGATTCCCCATCGTGCCGTAATTTTTATCCAGTTCTGCGAGCATCTCCTTAAGGGAGTCATAGCCGGTGGGGTCATCGAAGTTCATCTGGTGATAATGTACGCGGCTGACGAACTCACCGAGCTTGGGGTCGTCTCGGTCGACATCGCCGCCGCTGACGATACCCTCTTTCATGTCCTGGGCGAAGGTCTCCTTCAGCGGTCGGCGCGCGACGCCGACAACCGCGAAGTTCCTGGGCAACAGCCCGGACTGCTCCAGGTGATAGAGCGCCGGCAGAAGCTTGCGCTTGGTCAGGTCGCCCGAAGCTCCGAAGATCACAACGATACATGGATCGGGTATGCGCTCGGGCTGCACAGTGGCGGGCGCAGAGGCGGGTGCGGCGGTGATTTCTGTGGTCGGCATATTGATACCCTCTCGTGCTGTTGGTAATTCGCTGTAGCTGATAGTTACTAATCGGTGGACTTCTTCACGTCGTGGCCGCCGAAGGCGCCGCGCATAATCGAGATCATGCGGTCGGTAAAGTTATTCTCCTCACGCGAGCGCAGCCGGCGAATCAGCGACTCGGTAATCACCGGCGCGGAGATGTTCAGGTCGATCGCCTCGGTCACTGTCCAACGGCCCTCGCCGGAGTCGGGAACGAATGCCTCCAGCCCGTCCAGCTTAGGATTCTTGGACAGTGCATCCGCGGTCAAGTCCAGCAGCCAGGAACGCACTACCGAACCTTTCTGCCATATCCTTGAGATCTGCGGCAGATCGAGGTTTAGGGGTGTCTTCGCATGCATGATCGAGAAGCCCTCTGCATAAGCCTGCATTAGACCGTATTCAATTCCGTTGTGCACCATCTTGACGAAGTGGCCGGCGCCTGAAGGGCCTACGCGTCCCCATCCCTGATTCTTGGCTGGAGCCAGGGTCTCGAAGATTGGCGTGAGCCGTTCGATCGGCTCTTTGTCGCCTCCGATCATGAGGCTGTACCCCTCTTTCAGGCCCCATACGCCGCCCGACGTGCCACAATCCACAAAATGAAAACCCCTGTTCGTCAACTCGGCGTGACGGCGCTGCGTGTCCTTGTAGTTGGAGTTGCCTCCATCGATGAAGGTGTCCCCCTTCTCCATCAGCGGCTCGAGCCTCGCGATGGTCTGGTCTACGGGATCGCCTGAGGGAACCATGATCCAGATGGCACGAGGGGCGGGAAGATTCTTCACCAGATCCACAAGCGAGTTGACGCCCAACGATCCGGCAGCCGTCAGCTTTGCGGTCGCGTCTTTATTGAAGTCGAAGCCGACAACCTTGTGTCCTGCCAGGCGCAGGCGTTCCGCCATGTTGAAGCCCATCTTGCCTAGTCCAATGATTCCCAATTCCATGCAGTTGTTTCCTTCCCTTTTTTATCTGTGTAGGTAATTCAAATCTGTCCGCTTTTACGATTCAAGCGGACGCGGCCTCTGTTCTCAAACTATTCATACAACGCGGGAGTTCACTGACCCTGCGGAAAATCCGCAGCGAGGGTGACTTGCTCCCATGCAGCAATCTCCTTCTCCCAATTTGCAAGCTTGCTGCGGAGCCGCTCGAGTGCGCTTGCGCCCAGCAGCAGACGCAGCGGAGGATTGGGCGAATCGACGACCTGCATCATCGCGTGCACCGCACGAACCGGATCGCCCTTCTGTTTCCCATCGTTTTCGGCGAAGTACTTGCGCATGTTGCCTGCAGTGGCGTCGTAGTCGGGGATACGAGTCTTCGCGACCACGCCCGAGCGGCCTAAAAAGTCAGTGCGAAACGGTCCGGGCTCAATAATCGTTACATGAATGCCCAACGGGGCGACCTCGGCGGCCAGGGCTTCCGATATCCCTTCGACAGCAAATTTTGTGGCGTTGTAAAAACCGATGCCGGGGCCGGCGACTAATCCTCCGATCGATGAAAGATTAAGGATATGGCCGCTCCGCTGCTTGCGAAGATGCGGAAGAAAAGCGCGTGTCACCCCCAGCAACCCGAAGACGTTGGTGTCGAACATCGGCATGTACTCTGCCTTGGAGACCTCTTCGATCGCACCTGCGACGCCGTAGCCTGCGTTATTCACCAGAACATCCACCCGCCCGAACGTGGCGATCGCCTGAGTAACCGCAGAATCAACTTGACCGGCGTCGGTCACGTCGAGTGCAAGCGCCTTTGCCGTCTGCGGATACTTCGCTTCGAGGTCCGCCACCTTGTCGAGATTGCGGGCTGTCGCAACCACCTTGCCGCCTGCCTTCAACACTTCTTCGGCGAGTACCCAGCCGAAGCCGGTAGAAGCTCCGGTAATGAACCAGGTGCGGTCCTTACCAGCGGAGACGGGAGCGGGGGTGGAGGTGTTTGCCATATCTATAGGACGCGCATGATTCGGTTACGATGCAAGCCTTGAGATTGCCTTCCTGTAACGGTCGCCGTACAATTTGCCGACTTCCATGACGCCTTGATCGCTCGCAATCAGAGCGAACGACGCCATCCTCAAAAACAGGCCATGCTCGACCACACCGGGGATGCCTCGAATTTCCGCCGCCGTCTTTGCGTGATCGGGGATCTCACCGCAGGAACAGTCGACGATGAAGTTGCCTTCGTCCGTGATGAACGTGGCGCCATCCGGACGATAGCGGAGCTTTGGGTTCAGGCCGAACGCATCAAGCTTTCGAGCAACGACAGGCAGGGCCATCTGAATCACTTCGACAGGTAGCGGAAAACGGCCAAGCTGATAGACCAGCTTGCTGGAGTCGGCGATAACGATAAACTTCCGCGAAGCGCTCGCGACGATCTTCTCGCGCAACAGCGCGCCGCCGCCGCCTTTGATCAGAGCCAACCCGGGGCCTACTTCATCGGCGCCATCTACAGCTAAATCAAGCACGGGGGAGTCGTCGAAGGTGATGATGGGAATGGAAAGCGACTCAGCGAGTTGCCGGCTCGCGGTCGAGGTCGCGATGCCGCGCACGCGCAGCCCCTGCTTTACGCGCTCGCCGAGCTCTTCTATGAACATTCTCGAGGTCGTGCCGCTGCCAAGTCCCAGCAGCATCCCGTCCTCGACAAACTCCAGAGCCCGCCGAGCCGCCATCCGCTTTGCTTCGTCCTGGGTCATGGCCTTCCTGTCGCGCTCCAAAAAGCCATCTACTTTTTGACCAGCTTCTTCGCCTCTTCGACCACGTGCGCCACATTGATGCCCAGCTTGTCGAGCGCGATCGCGCCCGGAGCGGAGGCGCCAAAGCGGTCCAGTCCGATGACACCGCCGTTGTGGCCGATGTACTTGTACCAGCCCAAAGTCGCGCCCGCCTCGACCGCCAGCTTCGGCGTGTCTTCGGGCATCAGACTGGCTTTATATTTGTCGCTCTGCTCCTCGTAAATCCTGAAGCTCGGCATCGAGACTACGGTTGCGTTGATACCCGCAGTCTTCAACTCCTCCGCGGCCTTCACAATCACCGAAACCTCGGACCCGGTAGCAATCAGAATGATGTCCTTGCCGTTCGACGAGAGCTCGTATGCGCCCTTCTTCGCGCCAGCCTGGGCGATCGTTGCATCGAGCACCGGCAGGTCCTGCCGCGAAAGCGCCATGATGCTCGGGCCTTTTCTCTCCAGCGCAAGCTGCCAGCACGCGGCGGTCTCGTTCGCATCGGCGGGACGGAAATCGGTGAGATGCGGAATCATTCGCAAACTCATGATGTGCTCGATAGGCTGGTGCGTCGGTCCATCCTCGCCCAGTCCAACGGAATCATGTGTAAAGACGAACAGCGAATGCACGCCCATCAATGCAGCCAGGCGGAGTGCCGGGCGGCAGTAATCCGTGAACACAAAAAACGTCGAGCCGAAGGGAATGAGCCCGCCATGCGCGGCCATTCCGTTCACCATCGCCATCATGCCGAACTCGCGCACGCCGAAGAAGACGTTACGGCCTTTCGGGTCGACATGAAAGCTCGGAGAATCTTTGAAGATCGTCTTGGTTGAGGTGGTCAGGTCAGCCGCACCGCCAAACAGCTCGGGCACGACATTCTCGATCGCCTGCATCACAGTCTGCCCGGCGTTGCGCGTCGCGATCGGCTTGTCGGTCGGGAATGTCGGAATCTTTTTCTGCCAGCCATCGGCGAGCTTTGCCTTGATGGTGCGTTCGAACTCAGCTGCAGGTTCGGGATAGGCCTTCTTGTACTCCGCAAACTCATCGTCCCATGCGGCATGGGCATCCTTGCCGCGCAGTTTGATCGTGCCCCAGTTGGCGCCTGCCTCCTCGGGAACAAAGAAGGTCTTGTCCTCCGGCCAGCCAAGATTCTTTTTCGTCGCCTTCACGTTCTCGGCCCCAAGCGCCTCGCCATGCACCTTGTTGGTGCCGGCTTTCGGGCTGCCATAGCCAATCACAGTCCGGACACGAATCAGCGAAGGCTTTGCCGTCTCCGCCTTGGCCGCAAGAATCGCCTTCTCGATCGCCACCAGATCGTTGCCGTCGGCGACATGCTGCACATGCCAGTGATACGCCTCAAACCGCTTCGTCACATCTTCTGTGAAGGAAAGCTCCGTGGGGCCATCGAGTGAAATAAGATTATCGTCGTAGAACACGATCAACTTGCCCAGGCCCAACGTTCCGGCCAGCGAAGCCGTCTCGTGCGAGATGCCTTCCATCAGGTCGCCATCTCCACACAGCACGTAGATGTGGTGGTCGACGATGTTGTACGTGTCGCGGTTGTACACCGCCGCCAGATGCTTCTCCGCGGTCGCCATTCCCACCGCCATGCCGAACCCCTGGCCCAGCGGACCTGTCGTCACCTCGACCCCTGGCGCCTCGCCGTACTCGGGATGGCCGGGGGTATGCGATCCCCATTGCCGGAACTGCTCCAGCTGCGACATCGGCAGGTCGTAGCCCGAGAGGTGCAGCGCGCCATATAGGAGCGCCGACGCGTGGCCGTTCGAGAGCACGAAGCGATCGCGGTCGATCCACTTCGGATCCGACGGATCGTGCTTCATGATCTTGTGATACAGCAGGTAGGCGATCGGCGCGCATCCAAGCGGGGCTCCGGGATGGCCTGACTTGGCCTTTTCGACAGCGTCAACGGCGAGAAAGCGGAGGGCGTTGATGGAAAGTTGATCTATTTCCTGCTGCTTCAATTCCTGTTGTTCGCTCATTCTTTTCCCTTTGCTCTGTGAAGAGACGCGCCGTACCTGGCGACGCTGAATCTCGATAATTTTGTCAATCTAAGACAGTGTACTAGTCCAGTGCGACTCCCTGCATCTGTGCACCATCCCGGTGGCATCGCCTTTCCGTAGCCGGGCGGCTTACCTATTGATAGATTCAGGCGGAGAGATCACAGACACATCAATATTTCTGCCCAGCCAGCGTTCCTGGTTGCCTTGCCCGGGCCACGCCAAGGTAAAGATGATGGTCCCGGTCAGGTGCGGGTCCGCAGCAATATCCACAAAGGAGCCCGGATAACCGACCGAACGCGCCTCCACCGAGTTGGTCGTCGCCCAGTTGTCAAACGTGTAGACCACGCGAAAATGCTCGCGGTCGACGATGCGGAGCGTATATCCGGAAAAAATCGTGGTCACCGGCCGGGTTACTTCGAAGATCTCGATATGGTTGGTAAAGGTTCGCTTTCCCGCAGCAACGCCATAACGTTCCTCCACCACCGAGATGCGGTCAAACACACGCCCATCCGCAGCCGAGCGCAGCAGCTTCAGATATTCCGCATGCGCCCACACCAGGGGTTGCGCCGAACCTGCCGGACGGCCGCAGTACATCCCCTTGGACGGTATATCGGCATAGTCCCACACCTGTTCGGGAAGCATGCCTCCCAACGAACTGAACCGTTCAATCGCCTTAATATGCGGGGAGTAATCGTGCCCCGCGCACAGTTCATAATGCCCGCGCTCCCCCGTAAGGATCGGCCACGCGCGACCCTGACCCGAGCCGTCGTAGGCGCAGCCGTCTTTCTTTTGCCCATACCCATCATGGTTATAGCGTCGCCAGCAGTCTCCTAACGGTGTTTCGATTTTCAGGCAATGGTCGACAACCTTCAACGAATCGACGATCAGCGGATCGTCGGCGCGGCGAATGCCGTACCGGACCAGTTCCAGAAACCCCGCGTCGATTACTTCGCGAGCTTCAAAATCGGCCCTCTCTCCGGGCTCGCGGTTGTTAATGTGTATCCATCCCACAGGCAGGGCCGGATTGTAAAACGGCTCGCCCTCAGCCGGAGGACGTATCCGCATGTAGTGGTATTTGACTTCCGGAAGCAGAACTCCTTCGGTTGTCGTGGTCCACTCATCCAGATGCGCTTCAATCCAGTCCGCATACGATTCCAGATAGCTGCCCAACTCCGACGCCTGACGGGAACGCGCAATGTCCGCGGCACAGACCAGCGCCGAGATTACCGCTGCCAGCGTTGATGGCGAATACCCCGCCGCCTCTTCCCAGCGCTCCTGTTGGGTTACCGGAGCATAGCGAACCAGAAACGCCGCCGCGCGTTCGACGAACGGAAAGATGTCGAACTCGCCCAGTCCATCCATCTTCCACAGCCGCCACGCCAGCATGATCGGGAACGCCACCTCATCCAGTTGAATTCCCGTCCAGTACGGTGTGCCGTCGATCCAGAAGTTCTGCGCAAAACTGCCGTCGGTCCGCTGCGTACAGGCCAGATATACCAGGGCCCGCATCGCGGTGTCGGTCCGTCCCGACGCGAGCAGCGCCGTGGCCGTCTGCACCATGTCGCGCGTCCACACCAGGTGGTAGCCGCCGAGATCTGTGTCTCCCTTCGAATTCCCCCATGGAATCGACGCCGAGGCGATGAACGCGCCCGAGTACGTCTTGTCCTCATGGGTCAGCAGCACGTTGTGACTGATGCGCATCAGCTTGCCGCCATCCTTTGACGCGGAAGACAGCTTCGGCGGCGAAATCGACCGCGTCCACTGCAGCAGGAAACGCTTCTGGTGCTCGTCATACGGCGTTGCCAGCGTCTGCATCAACTGCGCAATTGCCGCGTGGTTCCCATCGCCAAATGAGATCGCGATGGTGAACTCGCGGTTCGCCGAAACGTCGATCTCCCCCATTACGGCGATGTTGCCGTCCAGCGCCTGACCAAACTGCCAGGTCATCTTCATATCGGTGCACAAATCCTGGTAGCCGTCGCTGGTCCCGACGTATCCGCACGAAGACCGGCTGAAACCGCAGTCCGCTCCCATGGCCAGCATCGTGTCGCCCTTCCACGCCAGCAGGCAGCGCTGACCCGCCACATCGATCGATCGCGCCGAGTTGCCGGCGCCACCGCCGCTCAGATGCGGCGCCAGCAGCGCATAGCACTTCAGCCGCGACAGGACCGCCTCGTCTCCGCTGATTTTGACGTTCATCAAGACCACCGGATGATGCGGGTCGCTGATGAACTCCTTCGTTACCGTGTACCGTCCCTTGAGGTCGCTGGCCTTAACTCGTACTGCGGGAGCGCTGCTGTCGATGTAGTGAAAGTCATACGCGAGATCACGCTTCTCTTCATGAAAAAAAGTCTCACCGTCGCTGAAAAGCAGTTCCATGTCGCGCGTCTGCGGTCGGTCAATCGTTGGATAGTAGATCTCGTTCAACGTACCGTGCGAGACGGTAAACCAGACGCGGCTCGAGGCCGCATACGCGGTTGACACCGCGTCCTTTTCGCTGGAGGTCCAGCGTGGCTCTAAACCCGGGGCTCCGAAGGCGGGCCCGTCATCTTCCAGCCAGCGGTAGGCGGCACTTAGATCACTCATGGCAACCATTAGAGCGCAGATTTTTGAGATTGGTTACATTTCCGTCGTAAATCAACGATGAATGCCGCTATGCGCTATGATTTCCGAGGTTGCGCTGGCTCTCCAAATGCATCGCGCTAACCCGGCTCAGCATCGAAACAAGACTAAAGAACTCGCCGGTCAGGACGTTCTTGTTCCTATGTAAACCTGGCTGACACCAACGAAAGACTACAGGAGAATTACCGTGGCCTACGAACTACCCCCCTTGCCCTATGACTATGCGGCGCTCGAGCCCCACATTGACGAAGCGACGATGAAGCTTCACCACGACAAGCACCACCAGGCCTACGTCACCAATCTCAACGGCGCAGTAGAAAAACACCCCGAACTCGGCAAAAAGTCGTCCGAGGAACTCCTCAAGGATCTCGCCAGCATTCCCGAGGACGTCCGCAAGGTCGTCCAGAACAACGGCGGCGGCCACGTCAATCACACCATGTTCTGGCAGATCATGAAACCCAAGGGCGGCGGCGACCCCTCAGGCGACATCGCGGCTCAGATTAAGGCCGACTTCGGCTCCTTCGAAGACTTCAAGAAGCAGTTCAACGAGACCACCGCCAAGCAGTTCGGCTCCGGCTGGGGCTGGCTCATCTTCAAAGCCGGCAAGCTCGCAATCGTCACCACCGCCAACCAGGACAATCCCATCTCCCAGGGCAGCTATCCCATCCTCGGCAACGATGTCTGGGAGCACGCCTACTATCTTAAGTACCAGAACAAGCGCCCGGATTACCTCGCCGCCTGGTGGAACACCGTCAACTGGGATGAGGTCAACAAGCGATTCGCCAGCGCCAAGAGCTACAAATAAATCCAACTGATTCTGACGAAGAAGAGAGGGCCGCTCGATGCGGCCCTTTCACACCATTTGGTTCGCAATCAACTTTTCGCCCGATGACTTCCGCTACCATCATCGGCTCCGGTCCTAATGGCCTTTCGGCTGCGATCGTCCTTGCTTCGGCGGGAATTTCCGTTACTGTTCTCGAACGCAACAATAGCATCGGCGGCGCCTGCTCCACAGCAAAGATCACCCAGCCTGGATATCATCATGATCTCGGCGCTTCGGTCTTCCCGATGGGTATCGCGAGCCCTTTCTTTCAGTCGCTTCCAATAAATATCCCCTGGATCGAGCCGTCGGCCCCCTGTGCTCATCCGCTTGATGACGGCACCGCCATCCTGCTCGAGCATTCCATCGAGGCCACCGCAGCGAACCTCGACTCATCCGACCGCCGAAGGTACCGCTCGCTCTTCGATCCTCTCGTCCGACACTTCCCTCAGCTCGTGTCCGAACTTCTCGGACCGATTCAGCACCTTCCGCAACATCCGCTTCTGCTTGCTCGCTTCGGACTTTCCGCACTCTTACCCGCAGCATCGCTGGCCCGTTCGCGGTTCTCTGGAGCGCGAGCCCGTGCTTTGTTCGCAGGTATGGCGGCTCATTCCGTACTTCCGCTGGAATCTCCCGGCTCGGCCGCAACCGCCCTCGTCCTCATGGCTGCCGGGCACTCCAGCGGCTGGCCCATCGTCCAGGCGGGAGCTCAGACGCTGACCGATGCTCTTGCTCACCATCTGAAATCGCTAGGCGGCTCCATCGAAACCGGTCACGAGGCGGTTGAGCTACCGGCCACGGATCTCACTCTTGTGGACATCACTCCACGCCAGCTTCTTCGAATTGCAGGCCGGGCGTTGCCGTCGGCGTACCGCCAAAAACTCGAGGGATTTCGCTATGGAGCCGGCGCATTCAAGATCGACTATGCTCTGAACTCGCCCGTCCCGTGGAAAGCGAAAGAGTGCTCCCGCGCAGCGACCGTCCATCTCGGAGGAACGCTCGAGGAGATCGCCGCCTCGGAGCGGCACTTCACCTCAGAGCGCCCTTTCGTTCTGCTTGTCCAACCCTCGCTGTTCGATCCATCCCGCGCTCCGGCAGGCCGCCACACTGCCTGGGTCTACTGCCACGTCCCCAACGGCAGCGACCGGGATTGTGTGAAACAGATCGAAGCTCAGATCGAGCGATTCGCTCCGGGTTTTGGAGATTGTGTTGTCGCGCGGGCTGTCTCCCCGCCTGCTGTGCTCGAACGCTGGAATCCAAATCTGATCGGCGGCGATCTGTCTGGAGGGGCCATGAATCTCCGCCAGCTCTTCTTTCGCCCCGCTCCCTCACTCTATCGAACCCCGGTGCAAGGTCTTTATCTCTGCAGCGCCTCGACACCTCCCGGAGGCGGCGTCCACGGCATGTGCGGCTTCCACGCCGCCGAGGCTGCAATCCACTACATGTCGCGTAAGCGAAAGACCTAGCCAACCCACTCCGAAGTGGAAAAGTGGCCGAATCCTATCGAATTCAGCCCCCTGACGGAGAAACACGCGGTAAGAACCGGCGCGGTCTAGTCGTTGCCGGAGCCTTTACGCGGGCGGCGATTCGCCTGCAGCACCTTCTTGCGCATCCGGAGCGACTTCGGAGTCACCTCAACGAGTTCGTCGTCGGCGATGAACTCGATGCACTGCTCGAGGGTGAGTTGCTTATAGGGAACGAGCCGGACAGCGTCATCTGAACCGGACGCGCGCATGTTGGAGAGCTTCTTTTCGCGGACGGCGTTGACGTCAAGGTCGTTGTCGCGGCTGTGTTCGCCGACGATCATGCCCTCGTAAAGCTCGATGCCGTCGCTGACGAAGAGGACGCCGCGGTCCTGCAGGCCCTCGAGCGCGTAGGCGGTCGTAGTGCCCTGGCGATCGGAGATGAGAGCGCCCGAAGCACGCTGCGGAATCTCGCCCTGATAGGCGATGTACCCGTCGAGGATTGAGTTCATGATGATGGTGCCGCGGGTCTCGGTCAACATTTCAGAGCGCAGACCGATGAGGCCGCGGCTGGGGATGCGGAACTCCATGCGGACGCGGCCCGAGCCGTGGTTCACCATCTTCGTCATCTCGCCCTTTCTCGGTCCAAGGCGCTCGATGACAGTGCCGACAAAGTTTTCCGGAACGTCGATCGAGAGATGTTCCACCGGCTCCATGACTTCATCGTCGATTTTTTTGGTGACGATCTCGGGACGGCTGACCATCATCTCGAAGCCCTCGCGACGCATCATCTCGATGAGGATGCCGAGCTGCAGTTCGCCGCGGCCGAGCACCTTGAAGGCGTCAGGCGACCCTGTGTCCTGCATCTTGAGCGAGACGTTGGTGAGAAGTTCCTTGTCAAGTCGGTCGCGCAGGTTGCGTGAGGTAACGAACTTGCCTTCGCGGCCGGCAAAGGGGCCGTTGTTGACGTTGAACTGAATCGCGATCGTGGGCTCGTCGATGGTGATCGGAGGAAGCGGCTGTGGATTCTCAACGTCACAGAAACTCTCGCCGATGGTGATGCCCGGAATGCCGGCGATAGCGACGATGTCCCCCACCTGGGTCTCCTCGATGTCGGTGCGCTTGAGGCCGGAGAAGCTGAAGAGCTTGGTGATCTTGTGTTTGGTGAAGGTGCCGTCGATCTTAGCGACCGAGTACTCCTGGCCGGTGCGCATGGTGCCATTGAAGACGCGCCCAATCGCAAGACGCCCGAGATAATCGGAGTAGTCGAGGTTGGTGACGAGGATCTGCACTGCGCCCTCCGGCTCGCCCTTGGCGACAGGGATCGTGGTGATGATCTGCTCGAAGAGTGGCTGAAGATCGGTGCCCGGGACGGCGGGATCGGTGGTTGCAGTGCCGAGTTTGCCGTTGGTATAGAGCACGGGGAAGTCGAGCACGGATTCGTCGGCGTCGAGGTCGATGAAGAGGTCGTAAACTTCGTTGAGAACTTCCTGAGGGCGAGCATCGGGACGATCGATCTTGTTGATCACGACCATCGGAGTCAATCCGGCTTCGAGCGCCTTCGAGAGCACATAACGCGTCTGGGGAAGCGGGCCTTCCGAGGCGTCGACGAGGAGGACGACACCGTCGACCATCTTGAGAGCGCGTTCAACTTCGCCGCCGAAGTCGGCGTGGCCGGGAGTATCGACGATATTGATCTTGTTGTCGTGATAGTAAAGGGCGGTGTTCTTCGCAAGAATCGTGATGCCGCGCTCTTTTTCGAGATCGTTCGAGTCCATAACGCGTTCGGCGACGGATTCGTTGGAGCGGAAGGTGCCGCTCTGACGCAGCATGGCGTCGACCAGGGTGGTCTTGCCATGATCGACGTGGGCGATGATGGCGATGTTGAAGATGGGCTTAACGGCAACTGCGGTTGAGGTGCTCACTGCGTTTATGTCCTTGTCTGTGCGCTTAGGAGTGGTGTTTCGGGGAAAGTGCGCGTCCTTA